>NZ_JBFRIY010000046.1:0-17827 GCF_041468565.1 Shewanella sp. 10N.286.54.B9 | reverse complement strand
CGCACTTTAAACAATTGATACCCCATACTCACGCCCCAATTTCGGTTCGTCAGCCGTCTCATCTTTTGCTTGAAAATGTGCAACGTTTTAGCATGCCATTGGATCTTTCCTCGGTTAAAGGTAAACCCGAGGAACTTGCTTTGTCCTACCTTAACCACTTGGCTTTTCTGTTCATTAACGACCAGTTTTAGTTTCATGGCAAGGTAGCGAGTAATGCTCTTTAGTACCCGTTCACCCGCGCGAATAGACCTTACCAAAATGATAAAGTCGTCCGCGTAACGGGCGAACTGATGCCCTCGGCTTTCCAGCTCTTTATCCAAACTATCCAACATAATGTTTGATAGTAAAGGCGAGAGTGGACCGCCTTGAGGTACTCCTTCGAAGCTTGCTTCAAATTGGTCGTTGACCATCACACCTGCACGTAGGTATTTACCAATAAGCGCCAAAAGGCGCTTATCCTGTACCTTGCTCTTTAGTTGAGTCATGAGTAGATCATGATTAACTCGGTCAAAGAACTTAGACAGATCAACATCGACAGCAAATTTTCGCTTCTGTTTGATGGTATCCTTAACTTGCAGTACCGCTTGTTTGGCGTTTCTATTCGGCCTAAAACCAAAGCTATTCGCCGAGAAAAACGGGTCAAACAACGGCGTGAGTATTTGAGCTATTGCTTGCTGTATCACACGGTCAATGACGTTAGGGATCCCCAATTTCCGTTTACCGCCATCGGGTTTGTCGATCTCTACACGCCTGACCGCTGAGGGTTGATATTCGCTTTGCTCAAGTTGAGTTTTACACTGTTGCCAACCGCCTTGTTGCATCCAAAGTGGGAAGGCATCGATGGTCATGCCATCGATACCTGCCGCGCCTTTATTGGCTTTAACTTGCCGCCACGCTCGATGTAAATTCTCAGGTTCGAGTAGTTGCTGGAATAAATCGCTGTTGAAGGCCGGTTGCAGATCAATACGCTGCTGATAGTAATCGTCTGGCGACGTAGTGGGTATCGACAAGTGTGACAAGACTCCTCCTTCTTCTAAATGTTCAGGCCTTCACCATGTACCCACAACGCTAACGCGGGGTATGCTATCCCATCCATTACGATGGGCGTTCGGCTACTATGCCGTCTGCTGAAATCTCCATGGAGGGAGTGAATGCCAAAAAATGTAGGGAACATTTTAGGCCTTCTGCTTAATCACATCCCGAGTTACCCCGTCATGCGCTATCGGTTGTCATCTGGTTCGCTCTTTTCAATCGATGAAGTTGAAAAGCCAAGGCACTTATAAACCAGAGCCTTACTGGTTAATGACCGATCGCGTGTTAGACAGATCTCCCCAGATAAGAACATGAACTTTCTTTGCACTGCTGCATCATTTACGGTGGCCATTAGATCACGTGGTTTCGTCGTCTTGCACCCTTGCTTCGCGGGGCAGACCCTGCCAACTCACCTCTAGCCTACGCCTCATATGATGTTCTTGTTCATCAGCTCGCAAATTTGCTAGCGGCTTCCTTCAGACCAATCCTCACGGATAAGCCCTTGCCATTCACTAGTAGTTAACGTTTAATAACAGTATGTTATTCTCTTTTAGAAAGAGTAACGGTGATCTTCCTACAGAGGACTTTCACCTCATTAGTTCATGCCCATGCTGGGCGTACACAAGGCGTTTAAGAACGGACTGCTAACAGTTGGCTAGGTTCCGCTCCGCTTCACATTTTAGCCAACAATTATCAGCCGCTTAACGCGGCGTTAGCAGGCAAGGATAGTATGACGTTAATCGAAAGAATTGCTGTTAAATTAGATTTGCTGGGTATTCCTGTAGGGCAATTGAGCCCCTATAATTTGATAACTGATTTGTGCCCCGCATTTGTCAAAGCTAAGGAGTTGAATCAGCACGGTATATACATCGAAGGTCAGATAATGACCTTTGAACAGTTTAAAAATGTTGCAGAAAATCATATCGGGTTAGATTTAGTTTCAGAAATATTAAATACTGAAGTTCGTGATGGAATCAACATTCACGATCATGCATTATTGCTAATCAGGAATACTTTGTCTAAAGCAAAAGAATATCCCGCACACTATGAAAGAGTAATCGGAGATATTACTGCGGACATTAATAAAGCTCAGGAGAAGTTTGCCAGCTAACAAGCAAATCAACAGGACACGTAACGCTTGCTCGGTTCTGCTTCGCGCCACAATTTTAGCAAGCGTTACTTAGCCCGTTATTTGGGCGTTGGTATGACTCCCCACGTCAAGCAGAACATGACAATACCGGCCTAAATACTTAAGCCTTTATCTTTTATTCTCATCCAAATTGGATTGAGCTAACACAGTCGATGAAGCAAGTAATTTCGTCGGTTGTCATGCTGATATCCGTGGATTACTTATCTTTCAATAAGCAGCGCCTACCTTACATAATCCGTCGTGACACCTGTCTTCAGTCTATGTTCGTGGTTCAATACAGAGTTAACCGTATTGCCATCCTAACGCCCTCGGTGATCGTGTCACATCCGATGCTTGACCCACTGTATTAGCTCAAAATCGTTTATCATGCAGGTACTCTCGACAACCGTAGTTTAGGGTTAACTTTTGTCAGTACCACTTCTCGTGAAATTGCCCAGATATAAGCAATCATTTCTCTGGCTATGGCTGTCACGACTACGTTGTTATGTTTACCTTTGTACATGAGTTTTTGGTATCGACGACAAAGCCTAAGCTGCGCTTGCCATGCAATATCAATGATTTCTTTCGGTAAACCTTCTTGTCTTATTTGCATCTAGGTTGAGATCTTAGCGGGGTAGCGATAGGAGTGAGCCCCTTCGACTAATAGCCGCCTTGCTCGACCATTGCCGCATTTCGTTATCGCACCCACATGCCGCTTTCCACCACTCGAGTGTTCCGATGGAACTAGACCTACATAACTCATTAGTTTTCGGGGGTGATCAAACCGAGTTAGGTCTCCGAGCTCAGCAATAATACCTGCTGCAACCAGTAACCTCACTCCACGTAATGCTTGTATGGCTTTGATGACCGGATAGTAACGTCACTTTTTCACGTGATGTTCAAGTTCATTGTCTAGCCGCTTCAACCGAGCTATTCGTTCCGAAATGGTTTGTAAGTATTCTTGCAAGACAATCTGCTGACTAGGATGCGGTAATATCAGTTCAGTCAGCCAGCGTAAGTGCTTTAGCGACCAATTCGCGGTGCCTCTATAGTTAATGTTATTTCTAAGCTGAAGCGCTTTAAGCTGGTATTTAGCATCTTTTAAATCTTTCATCGCGGTCTCACGTGCACGAGAAAGATCCCTGATAGCTTCGTCTTCAGGCTCAGGAACATAAATCGCGGTAAGATCTTCCGACTTGAGCAGCTTTGCTAATTTAAGCGCATCACGTTTATCAGTTTTTATTTTCTCACCAGGCTTTTTAGGAATAAGCGAAGGAGCAATCACATAGCAACAGTGACCTAAGCTTGTCAGCAAGCGGTAGATCCAGTAACCGCAGGGACCTGCCTCATACACAAAGTGTAAGGTTGCTTCTGGATACTTAGATTGAAACTGCCTAGCCAGTTTAGTGATAGAGGCTTTCGCACTTGAAACTCGTCCAAAATGAACCGCTTGCGCTTCTCTTTGATCTTCAATATAAGCCACTTCTACAAATTCTTTATGTGTATCAAGGCCAATAAAAAGTATGTTATGTTTATTCATGCTGATCTCCGATTTAGTTTCTTTAACAAAACTATTATGGCTCTGGCTTTCAGCTAACCCACGATTGATTGGAGATCAGCATCTTTAGTGGGGAGTCATTATGTCTATGAGTTTGTCAGGTTTAAATGGAGATTTTAAGTTTGAATGGAATTACTAATTTTTACTATTTGCTCGCAATAATTTTTACCTCAAATGTTCTTGTAGGATGCAAGTCTACAGATACAAATTCTAAAGGTTGGAATATCGAAATGGGCGATTGTCAGTCAAGAACACACCCTACTAAAACCAATCCAACTGCTGATTACAAAGCTTGTTCTTTTAATCATAATCAAGTTACAGATGAAGTTAACATATGCATGCTTAATCAAGGTTGGTCTGAAATGCATGTAATTTCATGTAGTAAAACGAACAGGTTTTATTCGAGTGAGCAGATTAATGGTTGTCTAAATGCTTCAAATGAAAGCAGTAAAATAAACCATGAAAAAATGAACTCTTGTTTAGCTAAATTTGAAGAGTACGAAGTAGACTCAGATAAAACTAAAGCTACTATTAAAAAAGTTCTAGATGAACGTACGAATTAACTCATAACAATCTGTTTATGTGTATAGGGAAGTATGAATCAAATCGAAACAGAGCTAGAACAATTGTTAGATCAAATTTGCGTTGATTTAGGTTTTTTTCTTCCACCTTTAATTAAGTCTCGATTAATAAAGTTTCCACCTAAAACAGCAGAAAAATGTGTAAAAGTAATTATAGAAAGTGAAGGCTTGAATATTGATGTATTGGATAAAGCTTTGTATAAAAAACTGTTTATTAAAGTTGATAGCGTATATTGTAAATACACATAACAAGCCACTCAAGCGGGACTAAAAACAGTTGGCTAGTCTCACTTCGTTCGCTATTGTAGCCAACTATTTATTAGCCCCTTAGTGGGGCGTTAGCAGTACAAGGAGGTCAATCACATGCGTAAGCTCATATTCCTTTTATTAATGATTTCTCAAAGCTCTTATGCTGTTGATTCCGAGCAAGCAAAGCAGGCTGCCAAAAGTATATTTGAAAAATCTTCTTCCGCTTATACAAAGGAATCTCTAACCAAAGTGTTTACTTCTGGTGGTTACACAGAGAAAGAATCAAGTGAATATGCCACCAAATTATTAAAGCTTTTTAACTCAGATGAATTTATCGGTAAGATTCAAGATATTTACATTAAGCATTTTACCGCAGACGAATTAGTGAAAATTTCTGAAATATTAGACCAGCCAGCTTACGCTAAGTTCTTAAAGCTTAGGCCGGTAATACAGCAAGAGATGTCCGCTGAAATAAATAAAATAACTAGCAGCATCAAGTAAGTACTGCTAACGAGGCAATTAAACGGAAAATTTACAGTTGGCTGTTTTTCGTTCCTCAAACATTTTAGCCAACTATAATTTTCCGCTTATTGCGGCGTTAAATGGCAAGGATGGCATGAAGACTCTTCAGCAGAAAAATGATGAACATTCTAAGTTGATAGCTAAGGAAAGACATGCTGCGCTCTATTTGGCTCTGTCATTATTTCCAGTATTTGTAATTTTTGGCTATGACTTCTATCGAGGGTTTGTTGGCGCAGAAGGTCTTGGATTCCACCCAGCACTTGTAGTGTTTGGTACTTTGCTCTTTGCTTTACCATTTCTAGCAATGGGGCAAATGCTCATGCTTCCATCTTGGCTCAAGTTGACCTCATATGTATGTATCCAAATCCTATTCGTCTCATTGTGGTTTCTCGATGGATTATTATGGCTTGCAATAATTCCGTTGATTGTAATTTTTGGCATACTACAGTACCAATTGCCTGAGATCCGGAAATCCGCGGAGCAAAATGAAAATGCCACTTAATGATTAATAATGGCTGGCTAAATTTCGGTCCGCAGGAGTTCAGCCGTTACTGTGAGAATCTCAACAAACGGCGACGGCATTTTTCAAGCAGCTGCGAGTATATGCCAAGCCATTAACCCAGCGTTTATCAAAATAGATGTCATCTAATATCGACTTTCCTCAGACAATATCGCTGAGTTAATTATCAGCGCTCCTTAGAAAGCAATATCAGTCAAATTTCATCATTTCAGGCATATTTCACCAGCAGAATGCTGTTAGCTAGGAATATTCATGATAAGAATACCACCAAGTATTGAATTCGCGCTCTTAGCTCGTTATGTTGTTGATTAATAATGGCTGGCTATTAACTTAGGCTATTAACTTAAAGACAAAAATCTACTGCTGGCGTAAATATGATTCCAGTTTTGGTTAGTCTTATTATAACAACCTAGGTGTTTAGACGATGCATAGGTATAAAGTGTTGTATTTCATGTGGATGATAGCCTTTTTATAGATTTAAGTGTGAGTTAGAGAGTATAGGATTAATGCAATGAGTAAGGCTAATACGCCGTCAACACTAAAAAAGCGTATCGAAAGTATTGATATCATGCGTGGGATCGTAATGTTAATTATGCTACTTGATCATGTGAGGGAGAGGTTTTTTTTCCACGAACAGGTAACTGACCCAATGACTTTAGACAGCACCAGCACAGGGCTGTTTTTTAGTCGATTTGCTGCGCATTTTTGTGCACCAACATTTGTATTTTTAACAGGCATATCAGCATGGCTATACAGCCATCCACAATTTGGACCACAACGTTCAGCACGAGAGTTTTTGGTCAAGCGTGGACTGTTTCTTATCGCGCTAGAGTGCACAGTAATTACCTTTCAATGGATGGGTAATTACCAGATGATTTGGTTGCAAGTTATCTGGGCGATAGGGATCAGTATGCTAGCACTGGCAGCATTAATTTGGTTGCCAAGAGTATGGTTGGTCGTTATCGGCTTAGGCATTGTTTTTTGCCATAATATATTAACACCAATAGGTTTTTCTCCGGATGAATGGGGTTATACCCTTTGGGCGATATTGCACGATCGTGGCAACATTTTACCGAACGACTTTATCGGTATTCGCGCGAGTTACCCTGTGTTGCCTTGGATTGGCGTAATCTTATTGGGCTATGCCCTAGGGCCCATTTATGCTGCTAATTTTGCTGAAGATAAACGGCATAAGTGGTTAATTTACCTCGGCCTAGGTTGTTTTGCGACGTTCGCTGTATTACGGGGATTCAACCTTTATGGTGAAACTCTTGATTGGCAGCAAAGTGATTCGCTAATGATGACCTTGAAATCGATATTTAATCTTACTAAATACCCGCCATCATTGGCATTTTTACTGGTTACGATTGGTGGTACGCTATTGTGTCTGCGAGGGTTAGAGCAAGTTAAACCGAGTTATGGCAAAGTGTTAGCAACTTTTGGATCAGCGCCGATGTTTTTCTATATCGTCCATCTGTACCTGTTGCTGTTTATGTATTGGTTTGCACTCACGGTTTTTGGCCCCAATTATGGCAACTTGTTTGGGTTTACTCATATTGCTTATGTGTGGCTGGTAACGGTGATTTTGGCTGTATTGTTATATTTCCCGACTAAGCGCTTCAGTCAATATAAGCATAAAAGTCAGCGGACCTGGGTTAAGTACCTGTAATAACAGATGGCTAGCCCAAGGATGTGTTTGGTTCTCTCGCAAAGTTAACGAAGCAAGCTAAAAGTAAGTGAGTCAGAGTAAACTTTATACTTATCCCTTTATCAAGCGCTCTCGGGCTAGAGGCGATAGCATAATTGAGCGCCTCCCTTCAGCAGGCCAACTCAATGTTAAGTAAGATATGCTTTCAATAAAAAAGGCCTGTAGATACAGGCCTTTTTGGGGGAGCAGTCTTTAACCATTGGTTAGGGCTACTAACCGTTATCAGATCTAACCGTTATGATAAGACGGGTAGGTAAGTCAGTACGCGTTTGTCTCTGGCGACCATAGGGTCGACGATTAACTCTTTGAAGGTAGCGCCATCGGCATTCATGACATGATCCATCAACGGCTTATTCGTCATTAATGTATCAAGCTGTTCTAGTTGCTCGATCAGCGCTATCGCTAGCGTGTTTTCGTCAGTGGCTACATAGTTCTTACCCTGTAGCGAGATGGTTTTCACTGAACTGACTGCGTCACTTGCCAAATGAATACCGGCAAATTCACGCCATACTCGGGCTTTTTCTTCGCCGCGGTAGTCACTGTCATGTGAGGCCAGTACCACTTGTTTGAGCATCATCTGCAGCAGGTTGCTCTTACCTTTCATTTCGCCAGTGCTTTGTGGGAAGCCAAAGTAACGCCCAAGTGATGTGGCATAGCTCGGTAGGGCTTCTATCTGCTGGTCAGCATAATCTACATCGCTGCTGTAGTACTTTGGATCAACATCGGCACAAGCATTTTTAAGTGCAGGAGTTGTTAGGTAGCCATTGAGATCGTCAACAGTATTGCCCATGGTCATGTGGCACAGCATGCCTTGCAATTGGTCATGAACTTTTGCGGTATCGGCCAATGCATAGTAAGTACGACCTGTGGTGCTTCTAGGTGACTTTCTTGTTAGCAATTGGCGCACAGCTAACAATTTATCAGGCCACATTCCCAGTACATCTCTTTCGTTAACATAAGGATGATTTGGATTTGATTGTGGCGCTTTAAGACCGTTAAGTAGACGTCCTTGATTTACGGTGACATCGGCATAAACCAGATCTTGGTAGGCAGGCACTACATCTGCTTTTACTAGTAGTTGCTTAAGCTTCTCAGGATCTTGCTCAAAGCTGGTGATGATTTTACCAACATCTAAGCTTTCATCGAGTTGATTACCGTTGAGACGGTAAATTCTCGACAGTAGATCTTCCAGTGAATGAACCTTAGTAAATGCCGTGCTGTCATCGCTGTTCATTTTGTAGGTGACATGCAGGAAGATATCATTCATGCCTGCCACTTTTAAAAATGTGTCAGCAGCTTTATTGACTGCACGTTGGGATGCGCAGAACCAGTACGTTTGATGCGTAGGACAAAACTCGGCTAGATCGCTTTGGCTAAAGGCAAATAACTCTTCTGCCGACGCGGTATCTTCAACAAACTGACGAATATCGTTAAAGCCGCTGAGGCGGTCGATAGTGTAGGGCAGTATGTTGTCTTCAAACAGCGTTTGACGGTTGTGACGTACGTTCATGGTGTCATAACTGTCGAAGTATCTATCAACATAGTATTGCGCGATATCATCGTTGTTCGTCCCTGCATCAAAACGGTTACAGTTACTGTTTAACGACACGTGACCGTCGGTACAGAAAGCAAAATACCTTAGCTCGTTTTCGGCGGCGATATTATGCAGTGCGCCATATTGCGTCGCACCAGTTAAGTCACCCTGGCTAAGCTCTTTACGACGATTTGCATCTTGTTCTTTCAGTGACACCATGGCGCCATCTGTGGTTTCAACGTTACGGGCATAACCAAAACGCAGTGCAGCGAGGTCATACTTCTCAAATGTAGTGGCAAAACGGTCGGCGTTATAGTCCATCTGGCTTGAAAAATCCGCTTTTACAGTAAGGTTGGGGTAACCTGCTGCGGCAAATGCGGACTCAAACTTGCTGATCTCTTGTTCATTAAAGAAGTTAGCTTGATCGCGACTACCGGCAAAGTTATGGCGTAAACCAAACGTATGCCCAAGCTCATGGGTTAGGGTGCCCGCAAAGGCTTGTGCGGCTAGTTTAGTCACTAAATCTGATTGGAAAGCGGTCGACATTTTTTCGATGTCTTTTAATTTTCCACCGACAATACCATCGATCCAAAATTCGCTATTGGTCCAATCAATTTCATGACCTTTCAGGCCTCTTGGTAGTTCTCGCAGTGCGCCGCCACCTAAACCAAATGCTTCGTTAACACTCATTAGGTTATGTTCAGCCCAGAAGTCATTAGTTTTGTTGTGTTGGTTAACCAACTCTTCTAATGGGGCACTGTCGGCTGTGTCAGTTGAAAGTGTTGGGATTTGCGCTTGCGGTAACTCAGTTTGCAGCGGCTGGCTGTTCATTGAGTTATCGCTGGTCGCTGTTTGCTGAGCAACCAACTTGTTGGCCGCCACTTCATTGGCTCGAGCAATCGCCTCTGCAGCTGGAGTGTAGTCGACACCAGTGAGTGCTTTTACTGAGCTTGGGTCAAGCATACCGCGGTTATAATCGAGCTGAACGCGACGATAGTAACGGGTTGAGCCTTGCTCTAGGTTGGCGCTATATTGGTCGACTCGGCCACTGACAATTTCACCAGTTAATGGGTTAGCCGCTGATGGACCATATCCTGCCAAGCCATTGTCGAGTGGCTCATCAAACAAGGTTATATTGCTATAGCGCAGATCGCCGTGACGGTGGTTGCCCGCTTTTTCTAGCTTGATTGGCGGCAAGCCTGTTTCGAACATCTTATTTTGAATGTTCATCGCGGTGATGCTTTCGTTGGCAGCATCTAAGAATGGCTTGTTTTTATCTTCGAAGAAGTTATTACTGAGGTAATAGGTAATCGCCGCTTTTTTCGGATTGTAGTGGTTCAAGTATTGACGTACATAGCCGTCTTTACCCGCGGCATGATTGCCGTCACGATAGTTATGCTGAGTTCTAAAAAAGCCATAGCTACCATTTTCATCTTCACTGTATGGCACCACATCAAAGTCATCACTGGCGAGCTGGTCAACAGCAACAATCGAGATGTATTCTGTGGTTGTGAAAGACAGGTTATCGAAATTACCTTTGAAGAATTTACCAAAGCAAGCGGGGTTAGCTTGATAGGTATGCTCGATTTCAAAGTTGATGACGCCATTGGCTAAGTCCATTTCATAGCCGTGCCAATCGCCATCTTTAACTAAGTGCGCCGATTCTGTTTCGGTGGTGCACTGTTTAAAGGTAACCAGATCGGTATAGTTCTCTTCGGCAATTTGTGCTGCTTCAAAGTGAGGAATAAAGAATTTCTTTTGATCCCAGGTGACATTACGGTCAGTGATCTCTTCCTCTTTGTTAGTACAGTCATCCCAATTGTCTTTTTGGCATTGGAAATCAACGTATTCGCCAGGAATGGTGAGCACTGGGGCTTTGTTGTATTCATTGTCGTAGCGAGAGCCATGGCCAAGGCCGATGTTATCTCGGTCTATTTGCCTCAGCTGAATGCCGTTTTCAGTCATGCGTAAGGTGACGAGTTTTTCATCTCCTTGCGAGAAACCGTGTATGGGCGCTGAATACCTTGGTGCATCGCCCAAGCTACGGCTATAAAGAAATAGTCGCTCTGGCTGTTTGACTGCAAGTTCAGACAAGGATGTGGCCGTCGTTTGTTGGCCATTGGTTACGCTGGTGTCAGTGGTTGCTTCTTTGAGATTTTGCACTGAGACCATTTTCTCATCTTTTTTGACTTGCTGATACGGCTCATCGGAACCACAACCATTGAGGGCTATGGCCCCGACAATGGCGAACGTTATCGTCGATATTTTCATGTAAACCTCTCTTCCAGTTAATGTTATAAGTATTTCGTTATCGACAAGTAAAAGACTGAACTTCGTTTGTCATAGATCTCAAATCCATGAGATGAACCTCTTTCTGGGTCATAGAATCCGCCGCTGTTGTTGTGGCCGGCAGCGACTATCCAACTGGGTGAAAATTCCCAGCCAATCTCTTGGCTAGCAGTAAATAAATTGTCATAGCGACTGCTATTGAACTTCTTGGCCATGCCGTACGAGCCGCTGACATCTAAATACCAGTTATCGGTAAACTGCCAAGTCGCATCTGCCAATATGTCGATTTGATGCTCTACAAAATGCTCGCCCTGACGGCCGATTTCATACTTGTAGGCGTTGTACCTAAACCTTGGTGATATATAGAAATTCCATACATTATTGGGCCGATAGAATAGGTAAGCTGCGACTCGAGGTGCTGCTTGCAGTTTGTTCTCTTGACTGGTGTGGCTCGTTGGCAGAAAGACTCCCGCGCTGCCGATTAAACTCCAGTCTGAGTTAAAGCTTTTAGCTGGCGTGCGGTACTCAAGAAATGTGTCGTAGTAGTACGATTGGTCGTGATGGGTTTCGACCTCTCCTCCAACAGATAAGCGGATACTGCCCCAACTGTCTCGATAACCTATACGGCCATTGCCGCTTATTGATTGATAAGAGCTAGGCTCCGATTGCCCATAGACGTTGGTTGTTGCGGTAGCACTGACATAACCTGACCAGTTGGAAGTGGTTGAGCTATTTGCCGCTGATACATTTTCATTATCAGCGAGAGCTGATGACGATAATGTGCAACTCAAGCCCATTACGGCTGTGCAAAGTAGTGCTTTTTGATAACTGAGTCGGCGTTTGCCCGAAAGCAAGGCGCAGTTATTCTTAGACGGCATAATTCCACCCTTTAAGAGATCACTTGTTGATTATCTGGCAATGGTTAACAAGCCAAACGGTTGAGATTTAATTTTCAGTTTTTGCTGCTTTATCCGATTATCGGATCTGCATTTTGATGACTCAAAGTGAGTCAGTTAGGAAGGGCAGCCTTTGATTGGCTTTATCCAGCTATGGACGATAGACACCAAATTAATGATTTTTTTCGGTGTTTTGTACTTAATGTTACTGGTCACTAGATAGTTGCTAAATAGCAGTAACAAACAAAAGTAGGCGTTGCTTGCTGTTAGCAGGTTGATGTCGAGCTCTTCAATTTCTGCCACCAGTGTCGGCGCTGTAATCTCAATCACTTTGGGTGTTTCTTGGCACAGCATAGTGACAATGGCTAAATCAGCTAGTGAAAAAGTCTTTTTATAGAGTGAGCTCGTGTGTTGCTGCAGTTGTTGAAAAGATAGCTCACTTGATGCAGCGTTAACTGCTACTTTATCTGCAACAATTTGACCGACCAAAAAAATGGCGATCAAAATAGGCACATAAAGTAAAGCTTTGCTCAATCTCTTCAAACTTAAGTCCCAGTAATATAGCGTTACAGGTATTTTACGTAGTCAAAAACAGCTGATACAAAGTGATGCAATTGTTCTTAAGGCGAAATTTCACTGTAGGAAATTAGTAAATTAATTTCAATGACTAATTGATGCGCAGATAAATATTGTGATTTTAGTCGCATAAAATAAACGCTCTAAATACTAATTGCTTATTGGTTGCAACAGCTTTGCTACATTCCATCTTTGACTTAAACGTTTTGGTTACAGCGTTAAGGTGGGTCTTAGGCTTTAAGCTCTCATTCCAAATAAAAACGCTACGATTGAGTTCGTAGCGTTTTATGTTTGCATAATTGCTCATTAGGTGTGAGCTATAAGCGTGTCATTACATCACATACCGGATGATTTAGAAGATGGTCACCTGAACCTCAATCCAAGCATCTGCAGTGCCTAAAGTGCCACCTTTATCAACAGGGTAGATAGAGAAACCATTCCAAGGATCTGTGAATGTTTGGTTTATTTGCAATGGCGCATCATTGAAGTCTTCAAGTGCCCAATTTGAACTGCGTGAATTTGGCGTTGAATCCAGCAGCAATGAGTTATGGTTATACCAAGGTGCTGCATTTTCATCCAAGTAGTTTTGTAAGTTAATTGAAATACCATTTTGCAGTAACGGAGTGCGCAGTTGCGACCCCGGAGCCGTGTTTATCTCACTCTTTTGCATGGTGCGGTATTCAACCCAGTAGGTTTTGTCACCATCACCCGATTTGATTTTTAGACCAATATTACCCGGTGCATTGTGACCCGCCGCGGTACCGTGGTTAAAGGCGTAGATTCGGTAAGTTCCTGATGTGGTCACAGTAGGAACATCTGATTCAGTAATCCAATTGTTGAAATAACCTTTATACATTAAGTTCATTTCTTCAAGTGAATGTGCCCCCATTCCCATCAATCCGAAAACGTTACCATAGTTAACCACGCTGTCACTAGCGTTACCGTTTAAGGTGCTGTTACCGCCCTCAATTGACATAGAGTGATGCAAACCTAACGCATGACCTGTTTCATGAGCAATAGTGCCGGCTTTATAGGTATAAATTTCCATTAATGGTGGACCTGCTTGCGAGTTGATAAAGTAAGTCGCTTCTGTACCAACGGGTGGCGCTGTAACCATTATTATAGTGCCGTCACCTGGGAAATTAGGATCGATACCAGCATTAACAAGTTGTTCTTTATATTCAGGATTCCACTTTGTTTTATCACTATTGTAGTAATTGTGATTGTTTGGCATGGTGATCTTAGATTTTATTTCCCAAGTAAAATCAAACTTACCGTAAGACTGCTCGGTAAAGTAGTCTTTGGTTTTTTGCATTTCTGCATTGATTTGTGCGGTAGTAAATTCTAAATCTTGGTCTGGGAATCTAAATGGATAGACTAGTACATGCACGCCGTTAAAATCATAGCCGTCATTACCAGGATCTGCGGCGCCGGGGGTGACTCGACAGCTGGTTGTATTAAAGTCTGCAACTAAGCTAACTCCTTTGAATAGCCCTTCTAATCGTACGTTGTTCCAGCCATTTTTGGGTTGAGTCAAAACCACACACTCAGTGTTCCCCACTTTTGAAGAGCGAATACTGTCATCACCTGCTTTAGGCCAGCCGTCGGCACTTGCAGCTAAGGTTAAGTTACCTAATCCGTGATCAGAGCTAAATGCAATGCTAGTGACATTTTGGTTAAAGGTTGAAACGCTAAAACCATAACCTTGCGCAGCAGCAGGTACACACACAGGCACGCCATCGGTAAGTGATGTTACCGTTGTCTCCGCTTCAGTCGCACAGATATCGGCTAAACTGCCTGGGTTAGGATTTGGGTCCGGATCTGGGTTTGGTGGAGTCGTACCTGAATCTGTAGTGACAGCCGTGATGGTGCTACTCCATCCCGATTGGTTAGTACTATTCTTTGCGTGCATAGTGTAATAGTACGTAGAGTTAGCCGTTAAACCAGGATCTGAATAGCTAGTCGTATTTGCTGGCAATGTAGCAATCGTGTTCCAAGAAGCCCCTGGAGCTGAGCGTTGGATCACAAAACTGTCTTCGTTGCTTGAGTTATCGCTCCAAGATAAGTTGACTGAATTTGCCGCTGCTATCGCTGTTAGATTATTCGGTGCTGTCACTGGACCAGTATTGCCGCCAGTGCTTCCACCCGATGTTCGACATGAAGTCGCGCCATAATCTACTGCTAATGAGGCACCAGTTCGAGTCCCTGTTATTGCGACCATTAACCAATATTGACTAGGGTTAGTGATAACAACACATTCACCATTAGTGCCTGAATTTAATGATTTGTCAGCGTTACTGTTTGAAGCAGTGCTTGGCCAATTACCTTGACCAACAAATAAACTTAAGTCGCCACTGCCGTGCTCAGTACTGATCGCAACACTATCGTGTGAGTTAGCGCCACCTAGACTCAAATAGGCTGTGCCATTGTCACTCACACAAATAGGAGCGCCGTCACTGATGGATGTTGAAGCACCTTGTGTAGCACACATATCAGGTAATTCACTAGCGTACGCGCTGTGGGAAATAAGTAATAAAGAGCCTAAAAGGCCTTTATATAGATTTGATGAGGGTATTCTCATCTTGTCCTCCAATTAAATTAATTACAATAGTTATGCGTCCTTAAAGTAAGTTTGTGCAGCCCTTAAAGAAACACATCTTTCACAAAATATTAACATTTCAGAAACAATAATGTAGTTTGTATAAAGTATCCTGTCAACGAGGTTTCTATATTTTGTAGAAACAAAAGTGAATAATAAATAACCAACTTGAGAGGCGAGACTAACTTGGGGGCTTGAAAGTAGAGAGTGTGACGAATGAATAACTATTTAGATTGGCTCGCTGTTGGCCACAGAAATGGCCGGCTAGTGATGATTTAATTACAGTTCATAGGGGATTGAATGGTTAGCTCTGAAATTTAATTGATTTAGAGTTATAAGTTAGTGGAGCTAGTGTCACGGCCCTCGCGTCTGCATAGTTAGGTCAAATTTAATCGTTAAAACCTTATCAGCGCTACTGCTTAAGAACTTGGTCTTATCTGTCAATATTTGTTTCATTTAAAGGATTAGTAATGAAAATTGCCTCTGTACTGTGTTTTATATCTTTGATTACGTTTGGCGCTCATGGTGAGCACTCTTCTTAGGAATCCGTTGAGAGGTTATTGGAATAAAATGAAGTATCAAAAATGATGGAGACTATGCAAGGGCAAACGATGCTCATGTTTGACTGAATGACAAAGCAAATGAACCTCTCAGACAAAGAAAACCCGCTTTTGATAAAAACATGAAAAAGTTAGCGACTATGTTTGAAGAAGAGTTAAATTGGCAAGTTTTCAAGCAACCAATAATAGATATCTATAGCAAGCATTTTACAGAAGAGGTAAGGGGACCGATCACTCTTATGAATCCGAGATTGGTAAAAGTATGACCCAGAAAATGCCTTTAATCATGCAAGCATTCTATGCTGGTGTCACAAGAATTAATGAAAGACTGCCTGCCGAAGCTTCAAGCGTTATCAATGGAAATGGAGACTGAAATTCAACAGTCTCGTCAAAACACTACTGAAGACTAAGTTCATCGGCATCAATAAAAAAGGTCTGTTTTAACGGGCCTTTTTTATGTCTATCTCTTTGTAGAACTTAAATGTTTGGTCTACCTGCCAAAGCTATTTTGCTGACTAATAATGGCCGACTATCGATTTTCATCGGTTTGATTCTAACTCGTTAATAAGATGGTACGTCCCAACCTAGTGTTAGAATCCAGTTTGTCTGGTTAACAAATGAGAGGTGATCATCATGTCTAACGTTCGCGTTATGGGGATTGATTTAGGTAAGAGCTCATTTCATCTTATTACTCATGACTACGCCGGGAGGGAAGTCATGAGAAAGAAATTAACCAGACCGAGGCTGATTCAATTTTTGTCCATTCAAGAGCCAACCATCATTGCAATGGAAGTTTGTAGTGACAGCCCCTAGCGATTAATAGGTGCCAAGCATGGTGATGGGCTAATTAGTGAACTACAACCTTCTTTGAAAGTAACCTTTCAAAGAAGGTTGAATACTGAGGCCTAGACTAACCCTTATTAGCTTTTAAATTTGCGGGCCGGACAACGACTTGTGGATAAAGACTGTTTAATCACGATAGGCCATGATTACTATTTTTATTAATTGTAATGACATAGTAAGTGGCAAAGGGGCGAATGAACTGCCAGACAAGCAGTAACGATACTAACGGAAAAAACAAGCTATAAATGTTGAAGTCCGCATGGCCTTGGGCAGCATCTATCATCCATTGGGAAAACGCTGACGTGGCAAAAAAACTATAACCAATCACAAATAACATCAAAAACTGCGCTTTACCTTGGATAAAGAGTGCCAATACTCTGCCAAATGTGGGCAGTTTTCCGCCTTGTGAAGCTTCATGCATTGGCATTTGTTTAAGTTTAGACCGAGCAATGACAAAAATGATTAAGGCGAACAAAGGTATTAATACAAAGAGGGCCCACTGCAAGATATAAAGGTCAGCAATCTCACGCATAGCAACTGCTCTATAGTTCTTCTCCGCTTCAGAAAATGGACCTAATTTGAGTAATTCCCAATAAAACTCTAAGTTTTCCATGTGAATATAGGGCATTCTGAATTGCTCGAACCACATAAATAACGTAAATAGTCCAAGGTATAAGGCTAGCAATGCATTAACCGCTAGAGTCTCAGTTGATTTTCTTTGTGCGATTGAAGGCGTTATTGAAGTATTAGTTTGAGCCGTCATACAGGCACGAAAAAACACACTAATATTGTGAATATGATACTGCTTGAAAGGCATATTAATCTCTATTTTTAATTTGAAAATTTATCCTCAAAGCATTATATGATAATTCTATATCAATGAAATTATTATGGTTTATCTTACTTTAACCTGCTGCTATCAACTAGAGATTCGTTAAGTTATATGGTTTTATGTGTCGATGACGTAATGATTTTTGTGCGGATGCTTGCATTTTTTTGAAAGTTGTTGGGTTTTCTTTACTTATTCTTACTTTGATCCCCCCCAATAAAAATCTAATTTATTTTGGGCCAGAACAGAGTTTGACAAAGTATTGCTCTAATACCAATTCCATTAAAGATGTGATCAATTCAGAGCTTTCTCAGGGCTTTCAATTCAAGGCGCATTGTGGAAGAAATGGTTATTCCCTTTTAAGACAATGCAACGCAGCAGTGAATGTCCTGAGAAGCTCAC
>NZ_JBFRIY010000045.1:0-14726 GCF_041468565.1 Shewanella sp. 10N.286.54.B9 | reverse complement strand
GTGAGCTTCTCAGGACATTCACTGCTGCGTTGCATTGTCTTAAAAGGGAATAACCATTTCTTCCACAATGCGCCTTGAATAAAATTGTCATTATCTGTTCATGTTTGTAACGCTGCTAAATTAGTTCCACACTCCATGTCATCGCTATAAATCTCGCTATAGACAAATCACCCGCTGCAATGCAGACTGATTGTTTCATTACTCTGTAAAGGACCTTGGTGTGTTAGAGCCCAATCACCCAACAGATCAACCTTTAAATGCAGATCCCGATCAAGCGCTCATGTTGCAATATGCCAGCGGTAATACTCGCGCTTTTGAACTGCTATACAGTAAACACAAAGGGCCGTTATACCGCTACTTTGTGCGGCAAATCTATGATCAACAGTTGGCTGAAGATCTGTACCAAGAAACATGGAGTCGAGTGATAAAGGCGGCGGCCAATTATCAAGCCAAAGCAAAGTTCACCACTTGGTTATATCGCATCGCGCATAACCTGATTATTGACCATGTAAGAGCCAAGAAACCAGAAACGAGTTTTAGTGATACGTTTGAGAATGGGCAAGAAAGCGAATCCATGGCCAGTTGTTTGACTGAATCTCCAGAGCAACAACTGCAACAGCAAAAGAAGGCGCTATTACTTAAAGACTGTGTGAAAGACTTACCGCAAGTTCAACAGGAAGCGTTTTTGCTTAATATTGAAATGGGCTTCACAGCAGCAACGATTGCCGATATTGCAGGTGCAACCGTTGAGGCAACAAAGAGTCGTCTTCGTTACGCAAATAAAGGCCTTAAAGCTTGTGTTGACCTGAAGTGGCAGGAGGTGGAGTATGACTAAAGAGAGTGAAGACAATACTCAAAAAGAGCTGCATGCTCTTTATCAACATATTGAACAAGAAAAGCCATCAAAAGCACTTGATAATGCCATTTTAGAACTCGCGGCCAGCAAGGCAAAACCACGAGTGAAAAGTCAGTCATTTTGGCGCAAGCACCGTTGGCCGTTGTCTTCTGCAGCTTCTGTATTATTGGTGGTCACTCTGTTCGTGATTAACCCACAAATGCAGACGGGTAATTTGAGTGATGAAGCGATGCCAGCCTTAATGACGGCGCCACAAGATCACAATGCACCAGCGGTGATGAGAATGGCTACGCCAGAACAAGAGTCAGAGAGTATGTCAGTGCGAGAAAATACTCGCGCTGATGAAAAACCGCCAATCAAGCTGCAATCATCAGATTTTAATGGCGCTAAAAACCTGCAAATCGTAAGGGCTGATGCTGAAGCGCTGAGTGCTGAATTCGAGGAGGTAGAAAAAATGCTTATCCTAGAAGAGTTTGCTCAGGCTGAACAAGCATTACAACGGATAGAGAGAGAATATGAAACCATATTGCAGTCTAATGAAGCGCTTAAAAAACACTATAATGAATTGAAAAAGCAGCTCAATGGCGCGATGAAAGATAATACCGCTAACTAAGCAAAATAAATATCGAGATATAATCGCCTACTGCTGAAGTAGGCGATTTAGCTCTTTTTATTCATTAAACCAATCCCAGATCCCCAGCGAAGTCCCTTCAAATAGATCAATGCCTAATGCTGACTTTAGTAAATAGAGAAGCAGTAGCCCGAACACTATCGAAATAACAATAAAGCACACAACAGAGAGTATGAATACAGCCATAGACGCCTGTTTTTCCTTGCGGTTCAATGCGCGTTTGTTTCTACCTAAAAGGAATACATAGAAAAAACGCCAGCCAACAAACGGAAAATAGAAGGTGCCACGATTATCAATAAAGTGTTGCTGCCACGGCTTGCCAATCAGTGCTAATCGGAAATAGATAAGCTGTGATTCACTGTAACTATTAGCATTCTTGCTTGGCATATCCAGTAGCGCTTTATGGATTCGAGGGTCATCCCGTAAAGAGGGGCGCTGATATTCAGAGGTCATTATTATCCTTTATTAAATACAAGGCGTTAGTTGGAAAGTGAGTGTTGACCTATCAAGCGTAGCTGATTGTTGCTAACTCTCAAATAGAGGTGAATGTTCTAAGACACATTTGCTAATAATTCTTTATGTTTATTTTGCTGAAGGTTAATCAAAAGTTTGCTACTTTGTTTGGCTCAATCGCTCCCATTTAGAATAATTACAATAGGATGGCCTCTTCGATGAAACTTCGTCACTCACTTGCATGTTGCATGTTAGCTTTAGGCACAATTAGTACTTCCCCCTCATTTGCCTCAGACTCTAGTGATAAAGCAGGCTATTTTCGCGCCCCGGCATTGAATCAACAAACATTGGTATTTACTGCAGAAGGTGATCTTTGGACTAAAAACCTAACAGATTCGAAGGCCAGACGTTTAACCAGTTTACCTGCTGAGGAGCTGGGAGCGACAATTTCACCTGATGGTCAATCAGTTGCTTATGTGGCGAACTATGAAGGTTCATCAGAGGTTTATGTTATTGCAATTGACGGTGGTCAAGCCAAGCGAGTCAGCTTTGAAAACTCTCGAGTGAGAGTACAAGGCTGGACTCGTGATGGTAAAATCTTGTACGCCACAGATAATGCATTTGGTCCAGCAAATTATTGGGTGTTACGTACTGTAGACCCTACAAGTCTTGTGACAACGGACTTACCGCTTGCCGATGCCATTGAAGGCGTGATTGACGAGAAAAATGAGTATGTTTACTTCACTCGCTTTGGTCTGCAAACTACCGGTGATAATGCCAAAGTGTATCGAGGCGGCGCTAAGGGAGAGCTGTGGCGTTTTAAGCTCGGTGAGCAACAAGAAGCACAGCAATTAGCAGCAGCCCACGATGGTTCTGTAAGGCAACCCATGTTGTGGCAGTCTCGTGTTTACTTTATTAGCGATAGTGACGGTAACGACAATATCTGGTCAATGTCTACCGATGGCAAAGATCTACAGCAACACACGCATTATAAAGAGTGGCAAGTGAGAAGCGCCAAGCTTAATGAGGGCCGTATTGTGTTCCAGCAGGGCGCCGACATTAAGCTGTTCGATATTGCAGCGAATAAAGAGCAAGCCGTTGATATTGAGTTGATTTCAGATTTTGCACATAAACGAGAGCATTGGGTTAGCGATCCGATGAAGTACGCTACATCGACAAGATTTACCCCGCAAAACGATAGAGTTGTGATCACCGCTCGAAGCCATGTCGCCATAGCGTCAACGGATGGACAGAGATTGGTGCAGCTGACCGTTCCGGCTGAGAGTCGAGTGCGCAATGCGATTATGAGCAAAGATGGCCAGTGGGTTTACGGCATAAGTGACATTAGCGGTGAGCAGGAGATATGGCAATTTGCCGCCGATGGCAGTGATAAGCGTAAGCAGTTAACCGAAAATGGCAAAGCATTGCGCATGAACCTGCACCTTGCGCCTAACGGCCGTTATTTGGCTCATGACGACTATGACGGTAATGTCTGGCTATTAGATTTAAAGAAGGGACGCGATAAGAAAATCATTACCCAAGGTGAAGGGCTTGGACCGTACGCCGACATCGTTTGGTCGGCAGACAGCCAGTTTATCGCACTTACCAAAGCTGAGATGGGTAAAAACCGCAGCCAAATCGTATTGTATTCGTTAGATAAAAACAAAGCGCAAGCACTCACCACAGACAAGTATGAGTCATTCTCGCCCAGTTTTAGTAAGGATGGCGACTGGCTTTATTTTCTCTCAAACCGCAAATTTGTCTCTACACCAAGCTCACCATGGGGTGACAGAAATATGGGGCCAATGTTTAATAAGCGCACTGAAGTGTTTGCCATTGCCCTAAATGCTAAAGCACGCTTTGCTTTTCAAAAGCCAAATGAGCTGTTGAGTGAGCCTGAAAAAGACAGTGATGACGAGATTAAAACCCGAGTTGACTGGGATGGCTTATCGGCAAGATTATGGCAAGTACCTGTTGCTGCAGGTAATTATTCATCACTGCAACTTGGTGAGGATAAGCTCTATCTACTTGATAAAAATGTAGAGAGCCGTAAGTCTTCTTTGAAAGTGGTTAAGTTTAATCCGTTAAGCCCTAAAGTCGACACATTCTCAAAGGATGTGGGCTCATATACCTTGTCCAGCGACAGTAAAAAGCTGTTTATCCGCAAACAATCGAAACAGGGTAAAGAGATGTTGATTGTTGATGCGGGCGACAAACTACCTAAAGAACTCGATAACGCCAAAGTTCAGGTAAACAATTGGCAACTTGCTATTCAACCAACCGCTGAGTGGCAGCAGATGTTTGAAGATGCCTGGTTGATGCACCGTGACTCCTTCTATGACAAAAAAATGCGTGGTGTCGATTGGCAGCAAGCAAAAGTGAAATACCAGCCATTGGTTGACCGTCTAACCGATCGTCATGAACTCAATGATATCTTTAAGATGATGATGGGTGAGTTAGATTCGCTGCACTCGCAAGTGCGTGGCGGCGACTTTGCTAAAGATCCCAACAAGGCAAAGTCTGCCAGTTTAGGTGCGCGTTTAGAGCAAACAAAAGCCGGTGTGGTTATTGAGCACATCTATCAAGGCGACCCAGAGCTTCCTAAGCAAGCGGCGCCGTTAGAGCAGATGGGTGTTGATGCTAAAGTGGGTGACATTATCATTGCGATAAACGGTAGAAAGCTGACAAACATTGCTGATGTTACTCGCCTTATTCGTAATCAAAATGCTAAACAGGTGTTACTCGAGCTTAAGCGCGGCAGTAAAACACATCAGACAATAGTAAAACCGGTCACCGCATCAGCGAATGCAAAATTAAGGTATCAAGACTGGGTCAACCATAATAGCGATGAAGTTAGCAAAGCAAGTGATGGCAAGTTCGGTTACTTGCATCTGTATGCGATGGGCAGTGGTGATATCGCCAGTTTCGCCCGTGAGTTCTACGCTAACTATGATAAACAGGGACTGATTATTGATGTTCGCCGCAACCGAGGCGGTAATATCGACAGTTGGATTATTGAGAAACTTCTTAGACGTACATGGGCATTTTGGGCGCCAACCCATGGCACGCCATCTGGAAATATGCAGCAAACCTTTAATGGTCACTTAGTTGTACTGACCGATCAGCTGACTTATTCAGACGGTGAGACCTTCTCTGCTGGAGTCAAAGCACTGGGTATTGCTCCGCTTATAGGTAAGCAAACTACGGGGGCTGGCGTATGGTTGTCTGGTCGTAACTCTCTGACTGATAAAGGAATGGCGCGAGTTGCTGAGTATCCACAATATGCAATGGACGGTAGCTGGATTATTGAAGGACGTGGCGTCAGCCCTGATATTGAAGTTGATAACCTGCCATATGCAACCTTTACCGGTAAAGATGCGCAACTTGAAAAAGCGCTGGACTACCTTAAGCAAGAGTTAAATAAGCAAGCTGTTGAGGATTTCAAACCTAAGGCTTTACCTGCAAGCGGTATGGCAGAGGATGTAAAGCGAGCACACTAACGTGATTTAGTGTCAAACAATTTTGATGAGTTTAGAGCGTTATTGGCCAAGCAGTTCCCAGGTTGATAACGCTCATTTTATTGCTGTGTAACAACGCCCACCTTCAGCCGCTTTCGACAACTTTCTTGCCGTTAAATCAAAAACTCAGACATTGATTACAGCCATAATCCGCTGATTTAATGATGTGAAGGCGCCGATACTAAGCTTATTTCTAAAAGACATTGAATTTTACGTGTTTTTAACACTAAACTGGTAAAAAAGTATGTGTTCTAAGCAAAAGCATCGGTTAGGGATAGGGATCAATATGACTGAACAAAAAGGTACGCCTGAAGAAGTATCTGCAAACGAAAGTGTAAAGGCAGAAGCTAGCCCAACTGAAGAGCAAAAGAACAGTAAAATTCGTAAGGCGACCAATATCATTTTGATTGTTGTTAGTTTTCTGTTTGTATTCCATTTAATCGCCGACCGTTTTATCCCCTCTACAGATTTAGGCCGTATTCGCGGTTATGTTGTGCCAATTAGTCCGCAAGTCTCAGGTGAAATCGTAGATATTTTAGCAACTCCCAATACGCTAATTAAAGCGGGAGATGTTCTGGCTAAGATTGACGCTACAGACTATGAAATAGCATTGCATCAAGCGGAGCAATCACTAAAGAAAGCGGGCCAAAATGTAGGGGCACAAACTGCCAATGTAGCAGCTGCACAGGCGAAAGTGACCAATGCGGTGGCTAATTATAAAAATGCGCAAGTTCAGTCAAAGCGAATTTTCACCATGGTTGAAAAGCAGGTTATGTCGCAAGCTGATGCCGACAATGCCCGTGCAGAGCTAACTAAAGCTGAGGCGGGGGTCGCAAGTGCAAAAGCGGATTTAGCCAAGGCAGAGGAGCGTTTAGGCGCTGAAGGTGAAAATAATACTAATGTTAAATCGGCATTATTGAGTTTAGAGCAGGCACAGTTAAACTTGCAGCGCACCTCTATTACAGCACCCACCGATGGCGTCGCCTCTAACTTCAGATTAAAGGAGGGGATATATGCGAGTGCAGGTCAGCCAATTATGACTTTTATCTCTTCAGAAGATGTGTGGATTGAAGCGTATTTCAGAGAAAATAGTTTAGGTAACATAACAGCCGGTGATGAGGTCGAGTTCGCGCTAGATTATGCGCCTGGCCAAGTGTTTAAAGCAAAGGTTGGTAGCATTGATTACGGAATTGATTGGGGCCAGAGTGAACAAACGGGCAAGCTTGCTCAGATCTCAGGCCAAACTGGCTGGCTGAGGCAGTCACAACGCTTCCCTGTCACCATCGTATTATCAAAAGATGAAGCTGTGGGACTGCGACGTGTAGGCGGCCAAGCTGATGTAATCGTTTATACCAAAGATAATTCAATGATTAACTTGTTTGGCCGCGCCTGGATCAGAATCGTGAGCTGGTTCTCTTATGTCAGATAAAGCCCAGGAGCTTATCGTTAGCACTGAAAAAGCAGCACTTGAAGAGGCTATTTATACTCGACGAGTGCTCAGGTTTACTTTGGGGATAGGTCTTGCGGTCGCAGTCTCTTCTATCTGGGCTTGGCCGTTAGCCTTTATTGTACCTGTGTTTGTGGCCAAGTTTTTGGTCGACAGACAAGAACCTACAGTGCAAACAGTGTACGAGTTACTCATCTCAATGATTTGTACTATCGCAATTGCTTGGCTAGTGAGTTTCGGGCCCACGCAATATCCTGCGGTGTTACTGCCATTATTGGCGATGATGATGTTGTGGGGCTATTACCTTTTTAGCAGCCCTAAATGGAACTTCTTTGCAACGATTTTTATCGTGGCAACGCTGTTGTTACCCTATCTAGGATTATTGCAGCCTGGTGCCTCGTTGATGGTTGGGGTAGGGCTTAGTTTTTCAGGGGTAGTAGCAGTTGCCATTTTTGCTTTGTTACATGTTTTACTACCGGATCTCTCTCCAGAGAAAGAGTCACTGGCTAATGCAGAGCAAAGTCATGATGAACGTACTCATGAAGCATTTAGAGCCCTTATTCTAGCGTTTCCGGTTATCTGTTTTTTCTACTTTTTAGAGATATCTGGCGCGCTATTGACGATGATATTTATTGCCATTTTGTCGCTGCAAGCTGCTGGGGCAAAGAGCATCAAGGTGAGTCTATTTTTGTTGGTCACAAATGGTATTGGTGGCTTGTTGGCAATTGTGTTCTATAACTTGTTGACGATTGCGCCTGAACTGCCATTTTACATCGGTATGTCGATGTTAGCGGCGTTAATATTTGGGCAAAAGATATATGCCGATCCAGCTAAAGCACCACTCTTTGCGGGGATCTTGTCGGCTCTATTAGTGGTTGTTGGCTCAACGGTTTCCTCAACGGATAAAGATGTTGCAGTTAACTTTTATCTGCGCATCTTGCAGCTATTCTTAGTCGGTGTGTACATGATATTCGCCTCTTTTTATTTAGAATCGAGAGATTGGAAGTTCTTAAAGAAGAGAAATAGCCTTTAAGTTGACAATAGATAAGTGCAAATAATTTTATTTGCACTAATAGTAAGGAGTTTATAGGTAATGGATCATATCTTTATCGGGCTATTACTATTTGGCTTATTAACTTTACTTATTTGGCTGTTCATACAGCTCAAACGTGCTGTCAATCAAGATATATCTACCTTTTTTAAACTAAGTAAAAATCGTGTGTATGCTGCACTGTCTTTATTGGTTTTCACGCTTATTTTACAACTTGTAGGCGCAATCGGCTTATCAATTACCTATGAGCATGAAGTTAACAAAAGTGGTGAAGCGCTTAGAACTTTAACTAAAACGAGTGATGTTGCGCTTTACTCTTGGGTAAAAGGCTGGGAGTCAAGAATTACAGCCGTTTCGAGCAACCCCCTTTTGCAGAAACGGACTGTCGAACTTATCTCTGATGCTAACAACAATGTGCTTGCTAGTGAAAATATTCAGTGGTCAAGAGAAGCTTATCAGCGCTACAGTCAGTCTTTTGGGGCTTTAGGTTTTTTTATCACTGCTTTAGATGGTACTAACCTGTCTTCAGCAACAGATGAAAATATCGGCACATTAAATATTGTTGCCCGCAAAGAGGCTAAGATTTTTGCCCGTGCAGTTGCTGGCGAAACAGTGATTACCGAACCTATCCACTCTGAAGTTATATTGAAAAACCCCTACGGTATTGAGCAAGCGCAAACACCGACTATGTTTGTATTGAGCCCTATTCGTGATACGAAAGAGAATATTCTGGCAGTATTGATGCTGCGTATCGACCCTTATATGGAGTTTGCAAAGTTAGCTGAAAGCGCGGGAGTCGGTAATACAGGCGAGTCTTATTTTGTATCTGAAGAGGGATTTATATTGTCCCACAGTCGCTTTGAGAAAGATCTGCAATCATTAGGACTGGTCGACCCTGGGCAGATGTCGGTATTAAACCTTCGGGTAACCGATCCAGGAAGGTTACTTACACCTGAATCACCAGCAACAAAAAGCCACAACGAAAACCCTCTCACATACAGTGCTAATCAATTAAGTATGCGCATGGATGGACACAATTATGAGGGGTATAAAGATTATCGCGGTAAGGAGGTTATCGGTGCTTGGCATTGGGACAGTCGTTATGGCTTTGGCGTTATTACCGAGATGGATCTCGATGAAGCGGCAAGTAATTACTTCTTCTTTAAAAATATCATCATTGGGATTATGGCAGCGATTGTGCTGTTGTGTATCTTGCTGTCTTTTGGTGGCATTAAAATCAGTCGCTTGGTGCATGACAGGTTACAAGTTGATAATGATAACTTAGAGCGACAAATTAATCTGCGAACGAAAGAGTTACAAGAACGAGAGGAAGCGCTATGGGATCTTTACGAAAACTCTTTCGTCGCTTACGCTTCGGTTAATGTTGACGGCGATTTTATCAAGCATAATCGGCAGTTTTCTTTGTTAGCAGGTGTTGAGCGCGAAGCTTTTAAAAGTGTTAATTGGCGCGATGTCATTAATGAAGAGAATGGTCCAATTGATACTGTATTCAAACAAGCATTACGCGGTATCAAATCGCAAGATGAGCGGGTGCAGCTGCATGATACTAATAGTGAGATGATGTTTGTCTCAGTATCGACCGATCTTGTAATGAATGACTCGGGGCGAGTTACCGAGGTTAGGTTTTCATTATTAGATATTAGTGAGCAAGAGAAAGTCCGTTTAGAAATGCTGAAAAACCAGCAGCAATACCAAGTTTTACTAGAAAACATTCAGGGTGTTGTATACCGCTATCGGGTGGATATTCATGATGAATTTGAATATACACTGCAGTATTTGAGCCCCAATGTAGAAGTGGTTACAGGTTACTGCGATCAAGATTTTTTAGGTCAAAACCCCCAGCTTACTTTTGCAGATATAGTTATCCCTGAAGATATGAAGGCGCTCAAAGCTGAGTTGAGTGTTGCCTATCAAAAACAGAGCTTTGTTACCCGTGATATTCGTATTAAGAACGCCGCAAAAGAACTAAGGTATTTACAGGTTAAGGCGCAATTTGTTTACGATGAAATAGGTGATGCTTGCTTTTTTGATGGCACATTATTTGATATTACTGAGCAAAAGCTAGCAGAAAATCGACTGCAGCTATCAGAAGATAAGCTCAAGGTGGCAGCTGAAAGCGCAAGGATGGGAATGTGGGATTACTATCCTGCCGAAAATAAAGTCGTAGTCAACCCTATGTACGCCAACATGCTTGGTTACGACGTAGAGGATCTTTGTCTTGATAACGAGCAGTGGTCAGTGCTTAATGCTGGAGAGCAGACCTGGCTTAATCTAATACATGCTGATGATAGAGAACCTATTCTGGATCGTTTGAAAGCACAGGGGCAATCAACCCCACAGCTGCTTAAACGCGAATTTAGAATGCAACGTAAAGACGGAAGTTATGACTGGATAATGAGTATAGGGCAGGTGCACCATTATACTGAGGATGGTCATGCCGGCCGGATCAGTGGCGTTCACCTCAATATCAATGAGTCGAAAGCGTTACAACGGGAGCTCGCCTCAGCGATTGAAATCGCTGATGACGCTAACCGCGCTAAGGGAGAGTTCCTAGCCAATATGAGTCATGAGATCCGCACACCGATGAATGCCATTATTGGTATGACACACCTTGCATTAAAAACTGAACTGACTAAGCAACAGCACAATTATATCGATAAATCCCATCGCTCAGCGCAGTCTCTATTAGGGATCATTAATGACATACTCGACTTTTCAAAAATAGAAGCGGGTAAACTGGATATCGAAGCGATTCAATTTCGCTTAGAAGATGTACTAGAGGATATTATCAACTTTGTCGGCATTAAGGTGGCTGAGAAAGAGCTGGAATTGTTGTTTGATATTGACCCTGAAATTCCTGCTATGTTGCTGGGCGATCCGCTCCGTTTAGCGCAGATCCTTACCAATCTTGCGAATAATGCGGTGAAGTTCACCGAACAAGGTAGCGTGATTATTGGCGTCAGCATTGAAAAGCTGACTCAAGAAGAGGTCACGCTTAAATTCTCGGTCACAGATACTGGCATAGGGATGACCGCAGAGCAGCAGCAAGGCTTGTTTAAAGCGTTTTCTCAAGCCGACGCATCAACCACCAGAAAATATGGCGGTACTGGTTTAGGGCTGGCAATTTGTAAAAATTTGGCTGACTTAATGGGTGGCCATATTGGGGTTTCAAGTGAAGTGAATCAAGGCAGTTGCTTCTATTTTGAATCGATATTCCCCATCGTCGAGCAACATGATATTACGCCAATTTACCAAGGGAGTTTAGAAGATATTCGAGTGTTACTTGTTGAGGATAATGCCAATTCTCGTGAGATCCTTCTAGCTATGTTAGATAGCCTTAAGGTGCAAGTAGAGTGTGCTGAAGATGGTGTTGAAGCCGTCGAAATGCTCAAAAAAAGTGAGGCTACACCTTATCATCTGGCACTGCTGGATTGGAAAATGCCAAAGCTTGATGGAATAGGAGTGGCTAAATTTATCAAGCAACTGCCCGAATCCATGACGCCCCATGTCGTCATGGTGACAGCCTACGGTAAAGAGGAGTTGCTATTCGATGCCGTGGATGTGCCCATAGATGCGGTGCTCACTAAGCCTGTTACTCAGTCGACATTGTGGGATGCTTTACTGCCTGCTTTGGGTCTTGCGCCGCGTAAACTCACCAGCTTTTCAAAAAGGCGCAGTCGAGTAGAAACTGCGTTATCTCAACTTGCAGGAGCAAAGTTGTTAGTTGCAGAAGATAATGATTTAAATCAGGAGCTCATCGTAGAGTTGCTAAGCAGTAATGGTATTACACCAGTGCTGGCTAATAACGGCCAAGAGGCGCTTGATCTCCTCGGGCAACAACCGTTCGATGGCGTATTGATGGATTGCCAAATGCCAGTTATGGACGGCTATAGTGCCACTCGTAGGATTAGAGAGGATCAAGAGCTTGAACATCTTCCTGTGCTTGCCATGACGGCAAATGCAATGGCAGGTGACAGAGAAAAAGCAATTGAGTCGGGGATGAATGACCATATTCCTAAACCGATTAATGTCGATGAGTTATTCATTACCATCGCTAAATGGGTGACTCCCAAACATCCACAATTACCAGCAATGGCGGACAGCTCCAGTAGAGGAAACGAGATCGACTTTGATCGCTTTAAACACATAGATACTCAGTTGGGTTTACATCGTACTCAAGGGAAAACAGAGCTTTATAGCAAGTTGCTGCAGAAGTTCGTTAGCGGACAACAAGACTTTTCTACGCAATTTAGTATGAGTGTCGCAGCTGATGATATGGTGACAGCAGCAAGGCTTGTACATACATTAAAAAGCGTTGCAGGTGCAATAGGAGCACTAAAGCTAGCTGAGTATGCGGAGCAATTAGAGCAAGATATTCAAACGTTTAAACAATCCAAGCCAGAGATGACTTCTAGTGGTAATTATGAATTGTTAGCAGCTGAATTATCACTGGTCTGTCAAGAGATTAACTCACACTTGCTTGGGGCAGCCAAAGAGCAGACACTGGTTACTCTAGATGCTGATAAAGCTAGCGCCGTTTTAGCGACACTTATCGATATGCTTAACGACTTTGATATGGCAGCGACCGAACTTATCGTAACTGAGCGAGCAATACTGTCGTCTAAGTCACTTGCACCTTTGCTTAAGCAGCTTGAAAAACAGTTAGATGACTATGAATTTGATGAGGCACTAAAAGTCGCAATACAGATGCAAGCGGTAGTCGCTAGAAACAATTAATTTTTACGATATAGGAAGGCTGTGATGGAACAACAAACCTTACTAGTTGTCGATGACACCCCAGCGAACATAGATGTTTTGGCTGGAATGTTAAAAGATGATTATCAAATAAAAGTGGCTAAAAACGGTGAAATAGCACTTAAGATTGCTCAGCGTTTGCCTTTAGATCTCATTTTACTTGATATCATGATGCCGGGTATTGATGGTTTTGAGGTTTGCAGACGTCTTAAAAGCGATCATACCACTCGGCATATACCTATCATTTTTGTTACCGCCAAAATTACCGCTGAAGATGAGTTGAAGGGCCTAGAACTTGGCGCGGTAGACTATATCACTAAGCCATTTAACCCCCCCATTGTTCAGCAAAGAGTTAAAACCCAGTTAGCGCTGTTTAATCAGAGCCGTGAACTAGCGATTAAAGTCAAACAGAAAACAGCTGAGTTGGCCGCGACTCAACTCAAAGTGATACAGAAGCTCGGGCGAGCAGCGGAGTATAAAGATAACGAAACAGGGATGCATGTCATTCGGATGAGCCACTATACGCATATCTTAGCGAAAGCAGCTGGCATGTGTGAAGCCGATGCCGATATGTTAATGGCTGCTAGCCCAATGCACGACATTGGTAAAATAGGCATATCAGATGCCATCCTGCGTAAGCCTGGTAAGCTAACGGATGATGAGTTCGAAGAGATGAAAAAGCATGCAGAAATTGGTGCTGAAATTATTGGCGATAATGAATCCGACTTGCTTAAAATGGCGAAAATTGTTGCCATTAGTCACCATGAGAAATGGAATGGTACTGGTTATCCCTATGGGCTTAAAGGGGAGGATATTCCTCGCATAGGGCGCATTGTTGCAATTGCTGATGTATTTGATGCGTTGACTTGTGAGCGACCCTATAAACGCGCTTGGTCTGTAGAGGAAGCTATATCTCATTTACAACAGCAGGCGGGTGAACATTTTGATCCACAATTGGTCCCTTTATTTCTAGAACATATGGATGAGATCACTGAGATCATGCAGTCCTTTAAAGACTGAGCCGGTAACTTGATTAATAAAATTGAGCTGTTATTTTCTATTTTTATTAATGCTGACGTTTTCCTGTAAAGTGAACTCAACCCTAGTTATAACGGTGTTTGAAGAGTGCTAGTGACCAAGTAGTGAAGGTATCAAGTGTCAGCTGTTCAACATTTGTTAAGCTTGCTAATGCTAGAGTTTAATCAATAACTTGAATATTGTGCTATAGCTTATATAGCGCAATTTTTTAGTGGGTGTCTATTTCTAAAAATGCAGCTATTAGCTGCATTTTTCGTTTTACCAAAAGGATGAAACTATGTTCCAACTGAATAAAGCTATTTTTCAATTTAATCGAGTTAAGCTAGCTGCCGTTCTGGTTCCAGCATTACTGGTTGGCTGTGCAACTGGCGATAATCCTGATGCGAAAAAGATGAATGCACGTGAAGAGACTCAAGCGGCATTGCAAGAGATCTACAAAGAGCATCCTGGAGCTAAGTCTGCCGTGGCTGAATCAGTTGGTTATGTTGTATGTACTGGTAGCAATACCTATCTCTTTGCATTATCAACCGGTGGCGGGATCTGTGTTCTGCATGAGGGAAGTAAAAAGTCATACTACCGCTTTGCCACTGGAGGCGTTGGCGCTGGTGTGGGCTGGAAGCAACTTGGGTTTGTGCAAGCATTTATGGATAGAGATGCGCTCACTCGTTACAAAGAGTCTGGTTACGAAGGGCAAGCGCAAGCTGAGGCAAGTGCTAAGTATGAAGAGAGTGGTGAGCAAGCCTCTGCCAACCAGTCTGTAGATATTTCAGGTGTTAAAACCTATCAAGTCAACCTAATGGGCGCTGCTGCACAAGCAACGGTTCAAGGATATAAATATTGGGAAACTGACTTTACCGATGATTTTGTCGAGAAAGACGAGTAAGCCTTAACTCTTGATAAAAGCCAGCAATTAAGCTGGCTTTTTTGATGGCTCAATCTGTCCCGTCCTGAGATAA
>NZ_JBFRIY010000044.1:156129-158487 GCF_041468565.1 Shewanella sp. 10N.286.54.B9 | reverse complement strand
ATTTTTACTGTGTTGTAGACTATTTGTGGAGAATAACTAAACGGCATAGCCTCCGCCTTGTCAAAATAGCCAATAAACTGCGGCAAAAACAACCGTGAAAGATCAACAGCCCCTAATCATTCAGATTGTGATGATGTGAACTACTTGCCAAAATGATGTTTTTCTAAACTTACTTCGCCCGTTTCCTTTATCGATAATAGGTACAGATCTCCGTAGTCTGATTCCTTTAATGGCGTTATTTTGGGGCCGCCCAGCGCTTTAATGATAAGTGGTACTGTATTGGAGTGCCCAGCGACTACGCTGTTTCCATTTGAACTCTTAACGAGTTCAACGACTTGTGTTATATGTTCTTGCAAACCGTCAGCAGTTCCGACTATCTCTATTGTAATATTATTTGCCTCTGCAATGGGTTTTAATGTCAGTTGCGTGCGTTGGTAGTTACTGGCGATCGCTTGAGAAAGAGGGAGGTTAGGTAAAGCATTGATGAGTGAAATCGATCTTAATATTCCCTCCTTATTTAATGCAGGATCTCGCGTGCCATCATTGAGCTTTTCAGCATGACGTACCACGATGACAGTTTTGCTTTTTGCTCCATTGAAATTGGTTTGCTCGGCTGCGTATAGGGCATTGCTATTGAGCATAAGAATGGTAAATACAAATAGTGTTTTGATGGCGATTTTCATAGGCAAACCTTGGGATTACTCATTTTTATTTTTATAAAGAAAGCGTTAGCAGTGCTTTTCGTCTGGTTCTTATAATTTTTAAGCTCAACAATATCTTTGATAGATTAATCTTTCTGAATATGAAATAAAAGTTTATGCTGAAATGACGACTCACTTTGGGAGCAGATTATGTGGATTGAAGGAAAAGTCATAGAACGGCAAGATTGGAGCGATAAGTTGTTTTCCTTAAAAATTAAAGTCGACATTGGCGACTTTATCGCTGGCCAGTTTATCAAATTGAGCCAGCTGATTGGTGATAAACGTATTGGCCGAGCCTACTCTCTTGTTAATCCGCCCGGCACTGATTATATCGAAGTTTTGGCTGTTGCAGTCGATGATGGTCAACTGTCACCTAATCTTCAAGCACTCTCAAAAGGCGATGTGATTGATGTAGCGACCAAGGCGACAGGGTTTATGACCCTTGATGAACTTCCTAAAGATGATAACAAGGGAGAGCACTTATGGTTTCTTGCAACTGGCACTGCAGTCGGCCCTTTTATCTCGATTATGGCCACCGATGAACCATGGCAAAGTTACCAGCAAGTGGTGTTGGTTTACGGTGTGCGGGAGAGTGAAGATTTAGCCTACTTAGCCGAGCTTAGAGCATTTGAAGCCAAGTACCCGCAACAATTTAAGCTGGTATTGTCGGTGACTAGAGAGCCTTTGGAGGGCGCATTAAGTTGTCGTATTCCTGATGGGCTTAGCAATGGTGACATTGAAGCAAAGGCTGGCGTTAAACTCTCAGCCAAAGATTCGCAAGTGATGATTTGTGGTAATCCAGGAATGATCACAGATGCCCAACAATGTTTAAAAGAACGGGGCTTAATTAAGAACTTACGTCGTGCTCCTGGGCAAATTACGGTCGAAAAATATTGGTAAGGAATGCACCATGAAATTGTATTATTCCGATGCATCGCCCTATGCTCGCTGCGTTAGAGTGTTTATCTGCTATCACAATATAGAAGGCATCGATGAGGTTGTCGCTAATCCTTTTGATAACTCCCCAGAGTTATTAAGAGTTAATCCATTAGCTAAAATTCCCTGCTTACAGCTGAATGATGGCTCTGCACTCTATGATAGCGAGGTGATAATGCGTTATTTAGACACTGAATTTGGTCAGTCGCGCCTATTTGGTTCAATGGAGCATAATTGGTTGCAGCAGTGCCACTTTTCATTATTAAAAGGCATTTTTGATAGCGCAGTTTCGTTAAGGCAAGAGCAGCTTAGGGAAGATGAAGGTTTACGGTCTTCATTTTGGACCTCGCGTTTTGAGCAGGCTTTGTTAAGAGGTTTAAAAGAGGTCGAGACGTTGGGGATTACTCGTAGTGCAGAATTAACAGCGTTACAGGTCATGTTGGTGTGTTTATTGGAATACATTGACTTTCGCCACCCGGATCTGCCTTGGCGAAATGTCACTTCCGCATTGAGTGTTTGGTTAAAACAAGCGCAGCAAGCTGATGTTTTTATTGCGACAAAACCTCAAATGTAGATTGATGCAGATAAGAAAGATAGTTGTATTAAGTTTATGTTAATTAAGCTGTTACTAAATAGTGTCAGCAAGTTTTCGGTGGCTAAAAGTTTGCACTAATACCAATTCCATTAAAGATGTGATCAATTCAGAGCTTTCTCAGGGCTT
>NZ_JBFRIY010000044.1:0-155431 GCF_041468565.1 Shewanella sp. 10N.286.54.B9 | reverse complement strand
AGAATAACTATTAGCTACAACCCACGTGCTTGTCTAAAGTGATTTAAATTCCCGCTGAATGGTCAACTCTATAATGGAATTGGTATAATTACTTGCTGTTATCGCTCCGATTGATTACCCTTGTTGCAATTGAGAATTATTATCAGTATTGTGCTGGCTATTAGATATAGTAAAAGGGGTAAAGGTCATGAGAGTAATCACCAGTCTAATGATGGTTGGACTTCTGTGTAGTGCAAGTGTGGTGAGTGCCGCTGAACGGTTAACGGTTTACTCTTATCGTCAGGCTTTTCTTATTGACCCTATTCTCGCTGATTTTACTAAGCAAACCGGCGTGGAAGTCGACGTCGTTTTTTCAAAAAAAGGTATTGCTGAACGTATGATGCGTGAAGGTCGGTTATCAAAGGCCGATATTGTACTGACATCAGATTTTTATCGTTTAATGGAATTGGCTGAAAAGGATCTGGTGATCCCAGCGAAAAGTGATGTCCTTAAGCAAAATATACCGCAAAAATACCGCTCTCCAGATGACATGTGGTATGCACTCACAATGCGTGTCCGTAATGTTTACAGCTCAAAAGATCGATTAGGCAAGCTGGATATCAACTATGAAGATCTGGCAGATCCTAAATATGCTGGCAAAATATGTACTCGCAGTGGTAAGCATCCTTACAATGTGTCGTTAGTGGCCTCAATGATCGCGCACCACGGTGAAGCGGAAACAAAAACATGGCTAGAAGGTCTAAAGTCGAATCTTGCACGTAAGCCGCAAGGTAATGATAGAGCTCAAGTAAAAGCGGTTAGTGAAGGTTTATGTGACATTGCGATTGGTAATAGTTATTACCTAGGTAAAATGTTGCAAGATCCAAAGCAAAAGCCTTGGGCTGATGCTGTGGAGATTAACTTCCCTAATCAAGATAACCGCGGCTCGCATATCAACGTATCGGGTATGGCGCTAGCGAAGTACTCTAAAAATACTGACACAGCGATTCAGTTGATGGAGTTTTTATCTAGTGATGCAGCACAACAATCATACGCTGACGTCAATATGGAGTATCCGGTTAAGGCTGATGTCAAACCGTCAAAACTTGTAGCTTCTTGGGGACAATTCAAAGCGGATGATCTCCCTATCTATAAGTTAGCGCAATACCATGGTGCAGCGATTAAGCTTTTAGATGAAGTGAAGTTTGATCTCTAAGCTTAGTATTTAAGGTTGGTCTAACACTATTGTTATATAGTGTTACAGATTGAATCTTCTGTGGTTGTACCGTCAGAGCCTATCTTTATGATAGGTTTTGTTTTTTTAGGTGCTTTTATTTTCATGACTTTTGGGTATTTTACATCATGATATTAGGCTTAGCTAAACGCTGGTCTGTTGCTAGTTACACCTTAGCACTGCTCATCGTCATGCCGCTTGTTGCGCTAATATTGCAGTCGCTTTTACCTGATGAAGCGGTATTCGGTCATCTAATGGCAACCGTTTTACCGACTTATATAAGTAACACTTTATTGCTTATTTTTTGGGTGGTGATTGGCGCTCTCATCTTTGCAATCCCTGCGGCTTGGTTGGTGGCTAAGTGTCGCTTCCCTGGTCGAAATATATTCCAATGGGCATTGTTATTACCGCTAGCAATGCCAGCTTATGTTGTTGCCTATGTTTACACTGATCTTTTTGACTATGCAGGCCCTGTACAGCGAACTCTTCGAAGTATATTTGGTTGGCAAACTCCCCATGATTATTATTTCCCTGAGGTACGCTCGCTAGGTGGTGCCGCTATCATGCTAGCGCTGGTGCTTTTTCCCTATATCTACTTATTGGCACGCACGGCATTTATGGAGCAGTCATCGAGCTTAGGGCATGCTGCACGCGTTATGGGTTGTAGCCCATGGAAAAGTTTTTGGAGGCTTAGCTTACCAATGGCAAGGCCTGCCTTAGCGGTTGGCGCAACACTCGTTGCCATGGAAACAGCAGCAGATTTTGCTACCGTGAGCTATTTTGCTGTACCTACGCTCACCACTGCGGTTTATGACACTTGGTTTGAATATGGTAGTTTAACGGCTGCCGCTAAGCTTTCTACAATCATGTTGCTTGTGGTATTTGCTATGGTTGGTTTTGAGCGTTTTGCACGACGAAAACAGCAACTTTTCCAGAAGCAGTCAGCCCCAGGTGAGCTTGATTACTATAGCCTTAGAGGGGCTAAGGCTTACGCTGCAACAGGCTATTGTTTAACTTTATTGTTTCTAGCATTTTTTCTGCCTTTTATTATTTTAGTACAATATGCTTGGGGCTATTTTGCTGAGAGTTGGAATGCCAAGTTTTTTGAATACAGTTTCAATAGTTTGTGGATCTCATTAGTCGTTAGCCTTATCTGTGTCGGTATCGGTATCGTGCTAATGTTCGTTAGGCGAGTCAGCCCTCGTAAAGCGGATATGCTGCCTTCTCGGCTGGCTTCTACTGGCTATGCGCTTCCCGGAACCGTTTTAGCGATTGGTATTTTAGTGCCATTTACCCAGCTCGATTTTGCGATTAATGATTTAGCTGATTATTTGGGTTTGCCTGGACCTGGACTGATTTTGACTGGTAGTTCATTTATTCTTATATGTGCGTTTTGCATTCGTTTTGCGGCAATAGCTATTGGCAGTATAGAAAACAGTTACAAGCGTATTTCTCCCTCTTTAGATATGGCGAGTGTGACTTTAGGTTTAACACCCAAGTCACTGCTTGCTAGAGTTCATATTCCATTACTTAGGAAAGGTATTTTTGCTGGGTTATTGTTGGTCTTTATCGAGTGTATGAAAGAGCTGCCTGCAGCCTTGCTACTTAGGCCAATCGGTTTTGAAAATTTGGCGACTTATGTCTTTCAATTTGTTTCAGATGAACAGCTCGAACACGGTGCATTAGCTGCAATAGTCATCGTGTTAGTCGGCCTCGTTCCTCTGATCTATCTCAATCGTTCGCTGGAGCAAGAAAAGTAATTATGGCTACGTTACAAGTTAGCAATATTCATAGTAGTTACCAAAAGACCGTTGTGCTTGAAGGCTTGGACTTAACGGTGGAGAAAGGCGAGATTGTCGCTCTGCTAGGGCCCAGTGGTTGTGGTAAAACCACATTGTTGCGCGTTATTGCCGGTTTACAAAATGTTTCTGCCGGAGAGATAAAAATCAATGGCAAAACGGTGGTTTCTGAAAAAGAGTTTGTTGCTAGTGAGAAGCGTGGCATTGGCATGATTTTCCAAGATTATGCTCTATTTCCACATTTGACCGTGGCTGAAAATATACTCTTTGGCGTAAAGCAAGTCGATAAGGCTAACAAAGCTGTACGGCTTGAGAAAATGTTGGCTCTCGTCAAGCTGGATGGGCTCGGGGAGCGCTATCCGCATGAGCTATCTGGTGGGCAGCAACAAAGGGTATCGATCGCGAGAGCATTGGCCTACGAGCCAGAAGTACTTTTGCTAGACGAACCATTTTCTAACATCGACGCTAAAGTTCGTCGAGAGATGATGCTTGAGATCCGTAATATCCTGAAGAGTCATAATATTAGTGCCGTTTTTGTCACCCACAGTAAGGATGAGGCATTTGTTTTCGCAGACCAGCTTGCGTTATTTAACCACGGCAAGATTGTTCAACGTGGTGATGCTGAGCAGTTGTATTTACGGCCTCAAGATAAGTATGTCGCTGACTTTCTAGGCGCGAGCAATTATCTTGAAGCGACAGTGGTAGCAGACAAAAGAGTGTCTACAGTTATTGGTGATATTGAAAGCGAGCATCAGCTAAAAGTGACAGTCGGTAGTGATGCCGAATTATTACTAAGACCTCAGCAGTTGCAGATCGCTAGAAGCGAGTCGGGTAAAGGTGAAGTTATCGAACGGCGCTTTCTAGGCAGTGTTTGTCAATATTTGGTTAATATTGAAAGCAAGATACTTGATATCCATAGTGAATGTTTGGATATCAAAATCGGTGAAAAAGTGGCAATTACTGCAGCGCCACACAGTTTAATATTGTTGTAATGGGTGTAACTAAATCAATAACCGACTTTTCATATCAATATAAGTAAGTACTAAATATTTAATTATTTGCTTTTATTAGCATTTATTGACTACTTTAGTAAGCATGAGTCTAGTCCATTTTATTTGTACTTACTCAGTGTGCTCTGCGCCTACTGCTAGTTAATACTCTTGGCTAACGAATGTGAAACTGGTACGTAGCGTGTTAAGTTGATTAAATATAAGTCTTTATTTTGGTTAATGTGCGTCACTTATAATTATTAATATCTAAAGTTGTAGATAATATTGCCGAAGATTAATACAGAATAAGGGTTACAAATAAAAATGGATAGTCAGGTTATGCCTCGTGAACAGCTGGGAGTTTGTGCTGAAGGAAATTTGCACAGTGTCTATTTAATGTTTAATGCGAATGAAGGTATTGATTCGCAAATGCGTCCATGTGTCGCTAATGTGGCCCAATATATTCATGAGCTGGCGGATCAGTTTTCGGATAGTGCCTTTAACGGCTTTGTCGCAATTGGTGCCAACTACTGGGATACCCTTTATCCTGCAGCTAGGCCTTGCCAGTTAAAACCATTTCCAGCGATGAACCAAGAGAACAGAGATGCACCAGCGATAGAGTATGATCTGTTTGTGCATGTGCGTTGTGACCGTTTTGATATTCTGCACCTTGTTGCCAACGAAATATGCCAAATGTTTGAAGGGCTGGTTGAGCTTGTCGATGAAGAACGTGGTTTCCGTTTCATGGATAGCCGTGATTTGACTGGGTTTGTTGATGGCACTGAGAACCCTAAAGGACGCAGTCGGCAAGAGGTCGCATTAATTGGTGATGAAGATACTGAATTTAAAAACGGTAGTTATATCCATGTGCAAAAATTTGCTCACAATCTGAGTAAATGGAATCGACTCCCTGAAAAGAAGCAAGAAGATATTATTGGCCGTACTAAAGCTGAAAATATTGAATATGCCTCTGCGGACAAGCCGTTAACTAGCCATATTAAACGGGTTAATTTAAAGGATGATGCGGGTAACTCAATGGAAATATTACGCCAGAGTATGCCTTACGGTACGGTAAAAGAGCAGGGGTTAATGTTTATCTCTACTTGCGGTAATTCAGTTAACTTTGAAAAAATGCTGGAAAGTATGATTTATGGTGATAAAGAGGGAAATCATGATCATCTTATGCATTTTACTCAAGCTTTGACGGGGTCATCGTTTTTTGCGCCCTCGTTAGATTTTTTAGAAAAATCAGCTTAGTAACTCAATAACACTTACAAAAAAACGCACATTCAGTGCGTTTTTTGTAGCCATGAATTTACGTCATTAATCTTCATCTTTATCAAAGTAGCTACTAGGGCGACGGCTGTATACTTCGTTCATGCTGCGAACCAATACTTTATTAGTTTCTGGATAAACGACCACATCGTGAGCATCGCGGTTTCCCACAACAAGAAAGGTAAAGTCAGCGTTGCTTTGGTTGATAAACTGATGGGCTACGCCTGAATTAGCGGTAAAACAGATATAATTCCCCTCACTAAATTGGTGAGGCTCTCCATTGAGATAAAGGGTAGCCTCTCCTTGAATCGCGTAAATATGCTCTTCTTCTTTGGTGTGATAATGAGATAACGCAGAAGTCATACCAGGCGCTAATTTCTCCATGGTCACGCCAACTCTTTCAGCCCCAGCGGTATCACCAACATGTTTTTGTTTGCTGCCAAAATCGTCACCGTGAGACCAATATTCCCAGCCCACATCAGAAACACTAATTATTTTATTTTTCATTGTTATTATCCTCAACATAGGAATGCTGTCCTAGTTGGCAGTATAACGATATTGCGACAATAAAAAATTACATATTCAATATATTGTATAAACTAATGCTCTTTACTCGAGTAATAAAGGTAAGTAGGACGGATTTTCCGTCCTTTATATGGGGAAGTGAAAAAGCTAATCTGTGTAGTTAAACAAAGACTTAACTGTTTCTAAAGTATCTTCAATTTGCTGAATATTTGATGGACTGATAAAAATTGTATCATCGCCAGCGATAGTGCCAAGAATACCTTCTGGCTTACCTATTGAGTCGAGCAATCTTGCAATGAGCTGCGCTGCACCTGGGCTGGTACGCACTACAATCATCGACTGATTATGATCGACATCCAATACTAAGTTTTTAAGTGGGCTACCAGCAGTTGGAACACCAAGCTCTGCAGGCAAACAGTAAACCATCTGCTGTTTGGCATTTCTGGTTCTCACTGCGCCAAACTTACTCAGCATGCGGGATACTTTAGATTGATTGATATTACTAAAGCCTTCGCCTTGAAGGGCTACCACTATTTCGCTTTGGGAGCCGAAACGCTCCTCTTTAAGAATTGACTTAAATGTTTTAACTAATTCGTCTTGATTTTTGCTTGCTTGCATATTTTATTATTCTTTATTCAAAAAAATCCCTTGTATGATGATTATATTCGCCTTTCATGTCAAATGTTATTCGTTTTTCTGAATAATAATTCAAAATTAAAGCTTGGTTTTAGTTGTAAATCACTTTGTAGAGTATAAATTCTAATTATTTTGGCTTTAACATTTATAGGGTGTAACTTACCCAAAGCTAGGCGGGCTGGGCGCTGAATATGATTGCTCACTGAAAAGTGAGTCTAAAGTAGATTGAACACGACTAAGGGATAATTGAATTTTTGTTGTGAATCCAGTACTGTTGCGCCATTAGAAAAACAGATCTACATCACAAAAATCCAAGAATTGACGGAGATAACTATGAAAGTTGCTGTACTTGGTGCTGCTGGCGGTATTGGCCAAGCGCTTGCCCTACTATTAAAAACTCAATTACCTGCTGGTTCTAAATTGTCGCTTTATGATATTGCTCCTGTAACACCAGGTGTTGCGGTTGACCTAAGCCACATACCAACGGACGTTGAAGTAAAAGGATTTGCTGGTGAAGATCCTACAGCTGCACTTGAAGGTGCAGATGTAGTGCTAATTTCTGCTGGTGTTGCACGTAAGCCTGGTATGGATCGCTCAGATCTGTTCAACATCAACGCTGGTATCGTACGTAACCTCGTTGAAAAGTGCGCAGCGACTAGCCCTAAAGCGCTTATCGGTATTATTACTAACCCTGTCAACACGACGGTAGCGATTGCAGCTGAAGTACTCAAAAAAGCAGGCGTGTACGATAAGAATCGTTTATTTGGTGTGACAACTCTTGATGTTATCCGCTCTGAAACCTTCGTTGCAGCCGCTAAAGGCCTGAACGTTGCTGACGTGAAAGTTAACGTTATCGGTGGCCATAGTGGTGTAACAATTCTTCCGCTTCTTTCTCAAATCGAAGGCGTGAGCTTTACTGATGAAGAAGTTGCAGCACTAACAACACGTATCCAAAATGCAGGTACTGAAGTTGTAGAAGCTAAAGCCGGTGGCGGCAGCGCGACACTTTCTATGGGTCAAGCGGCATGTCGTTTTGGTTTGTCTCTAGTGCGTGGCCTACAAGGTGAAGCAAACGTTGTTGAGTGTGCCTATGTCGATGGTGGCAGCGAGCATGCAGAGTTCTTTGCACAGCCAGTCGTTCTAGGTAAGAATGGTGTTGAGCAAGTACTTGCATACGGCGATGTTAGCGCATTTGAAGCTAATGCTCGTGATGCAATGTTAGACACATTAAAAGCTGATATCGATTTAGGTATTGAGTTCGTTAAGTAATTCTAATTTTTAGCAGTGAGTTGCTTAAACGAAAAACGGAGCCAATTGGCTCCGTTTTTGTTTTACTAAGCTACCATACTAATGATTACGTTGTACCGCAATTTTAGCCAGCGATACTAATGCTGTTTTATATTCTGACTCAGGCAGTATGTTCAATGCTGCGATAGCCTTATTTGACTCTTCAATAGCACGTTGCTCAGTATACTCAAGTGCGCCACAGCTTTTTAGTGCACTCAAAATGACTTCAATGTGCTCGGTGCCATCGCCTTTCTCGATCGCTTCTCTAATCAAGGCTTTTTCGGTGTCGCTGCCATTAGCCATGGCGAAAATGAGCGGTAGGGTAGGTTTACCTTCTGCTAAGTCATCACCAATATTTTTACCAAGCTCTTCTGTTTCGGCAGTGTAATCAAGAAGGTCATCGGTCAGCTGGAAAGCGGTACCCAAGAATTTGCCGTATTCAGCTAGTGCAGTTTGCACCTCTTGTGAGCTTTCTGCTAATAAGCCTGCTAAACGTGTAGCAGCTTCAAAAAGTTTTGCTGTCTTACAATAGATGACACGCATATAGCTGTCTTCTGTTGTGTCAGGGTCGTTACAATTCATTAATTGTAGGACCTCTCCCTCTGCAAGCACATTAGTTGCATCTGCAAGGATTTCGAGAACCTCAAGACTTTTCAGCTCCGTCATCATTTGAAATGAGCGGGTGTAAAGGAAGTCACCAACTAGCACACTGGCACTATTACCAAAAAGGGCGTTGGCGGTTTCTCTACCGCGGCGTAGCATTGATTCATCAACTACGTCATCGTGTAACAATGAAGCAGTATGAATAAACTCAATAATAGCGGCCAATTTTAGGTGAGACTCGCCGTTATAGTCGATAGCTCGTGCGGCCAAAATTGACAATAAAGGTCTTAAGCGCTTACCGCCACCGTTAATAATGTAAAAGCCTAACTGGTTAATTAGGGCTACATCAGACTCTAGTTGTTTATAGATCAGTTGATTGACAGCTTGCATATCGCTATCAGCCAATTGACGAATGGCGTTCAAATCCATAAATAGGCTCTATTTGTTGGCTACAATGACAATTCGCAGCTCATTTTAGACATAAATGTTATAATAGAAGGATTCTACCTAAATTTGCGCTGCAAGACAGTAGTTGTCGGTAATTGTGAGAGTTATTTGGGTCTTTTTTTATTCTTATTCAATTAGCACTTGTCAGATGCGGGTTCTTAGCGTAAACTCCGCGACCATTGTCATTAAAGCTTTTATAGCACCCCTGCATCAATCTATTATGTTTGAGCGGCGTGTTAGAAATATCGGAGTAAAATAGCTATGTACGCTGTTTTTCAAAGTGGCGGCAAGCAACATCGCGTTGAAGCCGGTCATACAGTTCGTTTAGAAAAATTAGAAGTCGCTACAGGCGAAACTATCGAGTTTGATCAAGTTCTTTTGGTTGCTGATGGTGAAACTGTACACGTAGGTGCACCTTTAGTTGAAGGTGGTAAGGTTGTTGCTGAAGTAGTTAGCCACGGCCGTGCGGAGAAGGTAACTATTGTTAAGTTCCGTCGTCGTAAGCACCACGATAAGAAGATGGGCCATCGTCAATGGTTCACCGAAGTTAAAATTACAGCTATTAGCGCTTAATTAGGAGTCTAACTCATGGCACATAAAAAAGCTGGCGGTTCTACTCGTAACGGCCGCGATTCAGAAAGTAAACGTCTTGGTGTAAAGCGCTTTGGCGGTGAATCAGTTCTAGCTGGTAACATCATCGTTCGTCAACGTGGTACTAAATTCCACGCTGGTGTTAATGTTGGTATCGGTCGTGACCACACTTTATTCGCACTTACCGATGGTAAAGTGAAGTTTGAAGTTAAAGGTCCACAGAACCGCAAGTTCATCAGCATCGAAGATTAATCTTTAGCTTCAGCTAAGATTGATACTAAGCCCCGCCATTGGTGGGGCTTTGTTTTTTTTAATATTAAGTAAATTGTGTTTTGGCGACTAGAATCGTTAAGAGTATAATTCTTTCATTCTGTGGTGCCAGGAGTTGGTATGAAGTTTGTCGATGAAGCGACTATCCGTGTAGAAGCGGGTAATGGTGGCAGTGGTTGCGTCAGTTTTAGACGTGAAAAATATGTTCCTGATGGTGGTCCTGATGGCGGTGACGGTGGCGACGGCGGCAGTGTTTATCTGCAGGCTGACGAAAACCTTAACACGTTAATTACCTATCAGTTTGAACGCTTCCATAATGCCGAGCGCGGTAAGAACGGTCGTGGTCGTGACTGTACCGGTCATGGCGGTGAAGATCTTGTGCTTAAAGTACCTGTTGGTACTAGAGCCGTTGATGCTGAGACAGAAGAAACTCTTGGTGATTTAACCACTCATGGGCAGAAGATGCTTGTGGCTAAAGGCGGTTTCCATGGTTTAGGTAATACTCGTTTTAAGAGTAGTACTAACCGTGCGCCAAGACAGAAAACATTGGGTACCGATGGCGAAGTGCGTAGCTTGAGACTTGAGCTTATGCTGCTTGCTGATGTTGGTCTACTCGGTATGCCTAATGCGGGTAAATCAACCTTTATTCGTTCGGTTTCAAAAGCTAAGCCTAAAGTGGCTGATTATCCTTTTACTACTTTGGTTCCTAATCTTGGTGTCGTAAACCCAAGACCTGGCCAGAGTTTTGTCATTGCCGATATTCCAGGTCTTATCGAAGGTGCTGCTGATGGCGCAGGTCTGGGTGTTCAGTTTTTGAAACACTTAGAACGCTGTCGTGTGTTGCTGCATATTTTAGATATTGAGCCTATTGATGGTAGCAATCCAGTCGATTCGGCGCGTGCGATTGTTGGTGAGTTAGAGAAGCATTCACCAAAGCTTGCAGGTAAGCCACGTTGGTTAGTTATCAACAAAGCTGATTTAATGCTGGAAGAAGAGCTACAGCAGAAAATCGATAAGGTTGTTGAAGAGCTAGAGTGGGACGGTGAAGTCTTTACTATTTCCGCTTATAACCGTGAAGGTACAGCTGAGCTGGCGCTTAAACTTTTAGACTTTATTGATACGCTACCTCCAGAAGAGGAAGTTGACGTTGAAGCTGAAGTAGAGTTTAAATGGGACAACTACCATCAAAATGCCAACGAATCAGTTAATGAAGATTATGATGATCTTGATGATGACGATTACGATGATGATGATTATGACGTTGAGGTTATCTATCAAAGATAGATAGTTTCTGTTAAGGACGTTGAGAATTGTACGCTGACACACAAAATGATATTACACGTCAAGTTGTTAGGGTTGCTCAACTTCTTTTAGCTTATGGCGCTGACTCTGAACTTGTTGAAGAGATTAGTCAGCGCCTAGGCTATGCGCTAGGCCTTGTTAGTGTTGAAATCTCCATCTCTTCAAATTCCCTCGTTTTAACTAGCCTAGTTCATGGGCGCTGCATAACTACGACACGACGTACTCGTGAGCACGGGATCAATATGACCATCGTATGTGAGCTTCAGCGCATCTGTCTGTTGACTGAGAAGGGGATCTACGGGCTGCATGAAGTACGCAAGCGCGTGGCTCGCATTGAGCCAAAAACTTATCCGGCGAAGTATGTAGTCCCTATGATAGGTTTATCTTGTGCAAGCTTTTGCCATCTGTTTGGTGGGGATATTGCTGCTTGCGTCATCACCTTCATGGCTTCAGCTATTGGCATGTTTGTAAGGCTGTCGATCGCTAAGAGACACTTCAATTTATTACTTAATTTTAGCGTGACGGCTTTTGTCACCACGATTATCGCTCAAACCGGCTTTCAATTTGACCTAACTGAAACTCCTAAATTACCAATGGCGGCTAGCGTATTAATGCTGGTGCCAGGATTCCCGATGATTAACGCCATTTCGGATATGGTAAAAGGCCACCTTAATGTTGGGATTTCCCGCTGGGGTCATGCGACCTTGCTAACACTTGCGTCTGTTATTGGTATTACCATGGCAATGCAGATTGGTGGCTTATTTTTATGATATCTCTTATTTTGGCAATGCTAAATGATGCGTTGTTCTCGGCTATCCCGGCAGTCGGCTTTGCAATGGTATTTAATGTCCCACGTCGTTTCTTACCTTTTTGCGCACTGGCGGGCGCATTGGGGCATGGTAGCCGTACTTTATGGCTTAGTGCTGGTCTACCTATAGAGTGGGCCACTTTTTTAGCAGCAGCACTTGTTGGGATCGTTACTATTGGTTTTGCTAAGAGACACTTAGCTCCCCCCTTAATGTATGCCGTGGCTGCAATCATTCCAATGATCCCTGGCACTTACGCATTTAATACTGTTATTGCACTTGTCCAGTTGACGGCGCAAACTCACGTGAGCCCAGAGCTGACGTCAGAAGTCATCAGTAACGGGCTTAAAACCGTATTTATTCTCGGCGCATTATCTGTAGGACTTGCTATGCCTGGCCTACTTTATTTTCGTACGCGTCCTGTCATCTAACAACAATAAAAGGGAACTGTTTTGAAAATTGCTATGATTGCCGCGATGGCGAACAACCGTGTTATTGGTAAAGACAACAAAATGCCTTGGCATTTGCCTGAAGACCTACGTCATTTTAAGGCGTTAACCCTAGGTAAACCCGTGGTAATGGGTCGGAAAACCTATGAGTCTATTGGTCGCCCGTTGCCTGGTAGGCATAATATTGTCATTAGTCGCCAAACGGATTTACTGATTGATGGGGTAACAACCGTAACGAGTTTCGCCGAGGCAAAGCAAGCTGCGGGAGATTGTGAAGAGTTGATTGTGATGGGCGGGGGACAGCTTTATGCAGAACTTCTCGAAAAATCGGATATTTTATATTTAACTGAAATCTCGCTAGATGTTGAAGGAGATACCTATTTTCCTAACTGGAATGATGGTTCTTGGTTGGAAGTATCGAGAGATGTAGCTAAAAATGATAAACAAATGCAATATAGCTTTATCAAATTAGTTAAAAAGTGTTAAATTAACGGGGTTGTTTAGTACCCTGTAACGATGATAAAGAAAGTGCATTATTAACCAATAGTGCTTTCTTAATACAATAAATAAAAACTAAAAGAGTAAGGAGTGTCTGATGCGCTTGCTATCCATGAGCATCGCTACACTATTTGTGGCATCTTCAATATCGATTTCAACTCCAGCGTTAGCTAACCAAGATCAACTCGCAGCAAATATTTGTAACTACGTTGTTAGCGATGATAAAAACCGTCTTCGTAAAAAACTAAAAGAAAGCCGAGTTAAGCTGCGAAATATTTATGACGGTGTATCATGTAATGGTGATAGCTTATTAAGAGTCGCTATGAAAAGCGGTTCTAATGCAGTAGGAACATTCGTCGCTAAAAGATTACCGGTGTCGGATCTCGGTAAAGCTGAAGCTGATGGGCAAACAATTATTGCATGGGCTGAAAGTAACGGACATGCAGGCAGTGAGATTACCTCTGCAATTAAGAGCCGCATAGCCGGCGGTTAATTTTTATCTGTTAATCGTGATAAATAAAATACTGGGTAAAACCCAGTATTTTATTTGCCTGAAATTTAATAGGTAAGACTTAATTATTATTGCTGATACTGATTGCTATTAAATATACGGTTGTAGAACTTTGTTCTGTCGCTATTGGCCCTTGTCGAATTATATATTGTTTTGTATTAAGTAAATTTCTTAATCACTTAATTAGCAGTCAATAAAAAGGGAGCGATATGCTCCCTTTAATTAATGAACTATTTCTACAGCGTGAAGAGTTTAGACTTTAAACTCTTTTACAGACGCTTGTAGCTCCTCTGCAAGCTGTGCTACTTGATGGCTCGATTGGGCTGTTTGATCTGCGCCAGTAGATGTCTCTTCCGAAATCGCAGCGATATGTTCTAGCTTCTCTGAAACTTGTTGGCTAACTAAGTTCTGCTCTTGGGCTGCATTCGCAATGTGAGTACCCGAGTCATGAGCTAGGTGCACTGCATTACTAATACTTTCTAGCGCATTGTTAGCTTGCTCTGTTTTATCAACGCATGAGCTTGCCTGTGAACGCCCAAGCTCCATAACGGCAACAGCTTCTTGAGTACCTTGTTGAAGTACTTCGATCATCTGCTGGATCTCTTGGGTTGAATCTTGAGTTCTAGAGGCTAGGCTACGTACTTCGTCAGCAACAACCGCAAAACCTCTACCTTGCTCTCCAGCTCGTGCAGCTTCGATAGCAGCATTGAGTGCTAGCAGGTTAGTTTGTTCTGCAATTGCTCTAATAACATCTAATATCGAGCCAATTGATGCACTATCAGCATGAACTTTATTGATCACCACTCCAGCTTTTGAAACCTCATCAGCTAGGGCAAGAATAGTGCGTTTGTTCTCATCTGCAATGAGGCGCATATGTCGACTTTCGTCATCCGCTGCTTTTATCTGGCTGAGGGCTTCATCTGCACTAGCGGTAACTTGTTGCGCACTTGAGCTCAGCTCGGTGGTTGCTGTAGCGACTTGATCAACCTGGCTCTTTTGCTCTTGGATACTTACTGTCGTTTGCGCGGTAATTGCAGATGTTTCTTCTGCGGCAGCGGCGAGTTGATCTGAGCGGTCTAGGATCCCTTGAATTAGAGAGCGTAAACTGTCGACCAGTTTATTACAGTTAGCTGAAAGCTTTGCAAATTCATCATGACCGCTATCATCAAGCTTATGGGTGAGATCGCCAGATGCCAAAACATTAAGTGCATGATTTACCTTCTCTAAAGAACGAGTTAAAGGACGTACTACGGCAATACTAACGACAATGGCTACTATTATCGCGATAAGAACCAACAACAATGTTTGTATGCTGGCTTTGTCGATATCTTTTATCGCTCGTTCACTGACCTCTTTTGAAATCGATTCGATAGTTGAAGTCACAATAGCCATCTGCTTATTCACATCGCTTGCTTCTTTCTCGACGGAGCCTAGTAGTTGCGATGCTTTGCTATTGAGTTCAATCTCGCTTGCTTTCATCGAAATAAGGGAGTTGTTACCTTTAACGAGGTTAAACACTTTAGACGCTTCGGTATTGATTTCATCAATCAGCTCTTGCTCTACAACACCTTCCCAATGATTGGTTACATACTCGAGTCTGCTCTTGGTGTCGCTGACAATATAATCAAGTTCTTTTGAGATGGTATTAAATTTAGATTTATCGGTTGTACCAATTAAATCAAAGCTAGTGCTGACGATGCTGCTTAGGCTTGAATCAAGAGTACTGGCTGTAGCTGCAATTTCTTGTTTAATGACATCTTCGCTAAGCTCAAAATCGATAAGATCTAACAGTAGCGATGCACTGTCATCAACTGCAACTTCAACATCATCATATCTGTTTCTTATTCTTGCTTGAGTCAACAGGGCACTCTCGTGAGTGCTAATCATGTTTTCGCTTTGGTTTTTAAAGCTGTTGTAGCTATTTCTTAGCTTGTTAATGACTTGGCTAAAATCGCTTCTGTTACTGACTAACGCGGTAAGTTGGTTGAGTTCTTGTGAAAATGTGTTGCTCGCTGCTGTAAATTGAGATTTTATCGCTGGCACAGCATTGCTGTCTGGACTGTGGTAAGCCACTAATACTTGTTTCTCTTGCTTAGAGAGAGTGTGAGACAGGCGATTGCTAGACTCTAGAGCTGGTAAACTAAGATCTTGTAGTAGGGTGGTGCTAGTTTTGAGCTTACTATTGGTAAACCACGATGCGGCGCCTAAAACGATAAGTAGAAAGGTGACAAATGCGAAGCCTCCAATCACTCTAGTTGCTACATTTAATTTCATAGAAGCTCCATTTATTATTATATTATTCCAGATGAAAACACTATATTGGAAGGCACGCTGTAAATTATATCGACCAATTTCGCAGATAGTTTAACTCTTTTTTAACCTATTTTGAGTTATTTTTTGATCTGACTCCGCATGCCATAAAGTCAGGTGCTCTCCCCAGCAACAACCAGTGTCTAGCGCTTGGAGTTTAGGTGAACTGACCTGTCCCATGATTGCTGCCCAGTGACCAAAGACTAACGTATGGGATGGGCGTAGTTTTGCTTTATGGGCAAACCAAGGTGATAACTGCGGGTTATTACATTGTTCTATTGGAAGTTTACAGTCAAAATCTAAACGTCCATCTGCGTAGATGTACCGCATTCTAGTTAGCGCATTTATGGTGTAGATTTTTTTATCGAGATCCGATAATTCATCATTCCAGCAATCAATAGAGTTGGTGTACATTTTCGCGATTAAGTTGGTCAAATAGTCATCATGTTGCAGAGCGTCAGACACATGATTGGCCTGTTTTTTTAGGGTATGTAGATCCCAGTTTGGAGGAACGCCCGCATGAGTCATTATGATGTTTTGTTCGGTATACTCTTGGTAAAGTGGTTGCAACCGTAACCAATCAATTAGTTTTCCAATTTCCTCTGAATGTAAGAGTTCATCTAGTTGATCTTTAGGGTTCGCTCGTTTCAATTTCCCGTGAACAGCAAGTAAGTGCAGATCATGATTACCGAGTACTATTTTGGCTGAGCCAGATAATGCTTTAAGGTATTGCAGAGTTTGCAAAGAGCCTGAACCGCGAGCGACAAGGTCGCCAACTGTCCACAAACAATCAATTGATGGATTAAATGCCACTTTATCAAGAACTAGCTTTAGTTCGTCAAAGCATCCCTGAATATCACCTACAAAGTAATTTGCCATGTAAAGCGTTAACCCTTAATGAAGTAAACCTGGTACAGCAAGGCTAAATGCTGATATTGGTGCTTTAAACTCTTCGCCGTTACTCTTAATCATGCTGTAGTTGCCTTCCATTACTCCAAATGGCGTTTCTAGAACTGTTCCACTTGTGTATTGATAGGCGGTATTGGGTTTAATTGTTGGAGTTTCACCGACAACGCCGGCTCCTTGGACTTCACTTTTTTGTCCATTTGCATCTGTTATGCACCAGTAACGACTTTTTAAAGTGACATCTTGATCACCTAAGTTGATTATCGTGATGGTATAACTGAATAGATATTTCTCTTCATCTGGTGTCGATTGCGCTTCAATATATTCCGTCTTAACTTCAACTTTTATAGGGGACAAGCGTTGGTTCATCTGTAGCCTCAGTGATCAAAATCAAGAAAGTGTATCGATATACTAATGGGACTTTGAAGGAATAGATAGCAACGTTGGTGAGTGTAACTCAAAATAAAAGGGCAAATATATGCCCTTTATAAATACTTTAATGACTCGCGCTAATCGTTATTTAGCCTGCTTATCAATGAACAGGTTTGCCATAGCAACGTATTGCTGCACACTAATCTGCTCAGGTCGTAAGGTCGAGTCTATCTCAAGTTGTGCGAACTCATAGTCAGATAACATGTGCTTAAGGTTATTTCGCAATGTCTTACGGCGCATATTAAATGCTGTTGTTGTTAAATGCCTTAAGACTTCAACATCCTTACACGGGAATGGTTTTGTCTTATATGGAACTAAACGTACAACTGCCGAGTCTACTTTTGGCGGAGGAGTGAAGCAGCCTGGTGGTACTTCTAGCACTGGCATGACTTGGCAGTGATACTGTGCCATAACGGTCAAGCGACCATAAGCTTTTGTCCCAGGGCTCGCAGACAGTCTCAGTACGACCTCTTTTTGCAACATAAAGTGCATGTTTTCGATGTACTGAGCAAACTCGAAAAGGTGAAACATGAGTGGCGTAGAGATATTGTATGGTAGGTTACCAAACACTTTCATCTGCATATCTTCACGTACAAGCTGCTTGAAATCAAAATTCAAGGCATCACCTTGGTGGATCTCTAGCTTATCTTTTAGCGTTGGATGAGTTTTCAAGCGCTCAACCAAGTCTTTATCAAGTTCGACAACGGTTAGCTTATCGATGCCACTAGCCACTGGCTCAGTAAGTGCAGCAAGGCCCGGACCAATTTCGACCATTACATGCTCATTGTCAGGCGAAATAGCGCCAACAATTCGATTAATCACATTCTCGTCAGTCAAAAAGTTTTGACCGAAACGTTTTCTAGCCGTGTGGCCTAAATGTACTTTATTACTCATGGGTTAACTTTTCACTAATTCTTTGCGGCCAAATCAATGGCTCTATTCAATGCACAGACAAAACTACCAATATCAGCGGAGCCAGTGCCTGCAAGCTCTAGGGCCGTACCGTGGTCGACCGATGTTCTTATGTAGGGTAATCCTAGAGTAATATTGACTGAACTGCCAAAACCTCTAGCTTTTAGTACTGGAAGGCCTTGATCGTGGTACATAGCGAGTACCACATCTGCATCTTCTAAGTATTTAGCTTGGAACAGTGTGTCTGCGGGCAACGGACCGATAATATCCATATCTAGCGCTCTTAACTCTTCGAGTGCCGGGATAATCGTATCAATCTCTTCTCGGCCTAAATGACCATCTTCGCCAGCATGTGGGTTCAGGCCGCAGACATAAATCCTCGGTTTGGGAATGGCGAATTTCTCGACCAGATCCTTATGAAGAATTTTAACTATCTGATGTAAGCGATCGCGCGTAATGGCTTTTGATACATAAGCTAGCGGAATATGCGTTGTCACCAATGCAACCTGCAACCCTGGGGCCGCTAACATCATTACCACATCCTGACAGTTTGCTTGATTGGCAAAAAACTCGGTGTGGCCGCTAAATGGGATCCCTGCTTGGTTGATTATTCCTTTATGCACCGGACCTGTTACTACGGCATCAAATTCGCCGACCATGTTTTTCTCTCCAGCGAAACGCAGAGTATCAACAACATAGTGACTATTTTGTTCATCAAGTTTGCCGCATACCACTTCACTTTCTAAAGCAAAAGGTACAATTGTAAGCGTACCAGCTTCCTGCGCTTTAGGTGGTTGGTTCGGTTGGTAAGGGCGTAATTGAATAGCGAGACCGAGTTTCTTAGCTCGAGCTTGTAGCAATTGCGGATCAGCACAAACGACTAGCTCAGCAGGCCAAGCCTGCTGAGCTAGTTGAATCACTAAATCTGGTCCTATCCCCGCCGGTTCACCCGGCGTGATAGCGATTCGTTTAGTCGACAATATGGTTAACCTCGATTTGGTTCCGGCTCGAAAATATCAATAAATGCTTCTGCACGCATTTCATCTAACCAGTTCTGTAACTCTTCGTTAAACTTTCGACGATAGATCAACTGGTGAGCTCGGTTTGTATTAAACTTTTCGGTAGCATCCGTGGTGCGTCTTCCTTCAAGCTGTACAATATGCCAGCCGTGAGTTGAACGGAATGGCTCACTGATTTCGCCCTGTTTTAGAGACAGCAATGCTTGCTTAAATGCAGGGACCCAAACGTTTGGATCTGCCCAGCCCAATTCACCACCTTTTACCGCTGAACCTGGATCTTCTGAGTACTGACGTGCTAAGTCTTCGAACTTGGCATCACCTGAGCGGATTTGTGCTAAGAATCTATCCATCATACCTTTTGCTCGTTCCTCTGACAGAATCGGAGACGGCTTTAGCAGAATATGACGTGATTTAACTTCTTCAATCTCTTGGGTTTGTAAACCTCGAGCATCCATTATTTTCAGAATATGAAGCCCTGCACCACTCTTGATTGGTCCTATGACGTCATTAACCTTGGCATCATTGACAACTTCAGCAAATAAAGTCGGCATTTCGTTGATATTCATATAATCCCAAATACCACCTTCTAGCGCTTTAGGACCTGAAGATGCTGCAATAGCAATGCTTCTAAAGTCATCACCATCTTTAAGACGTTTCAGTACGACATCTGCTCTTTTCGTTGATGCTTCAAGTTGAGCGCTGGTTGCATCACTAGGGACATCGATCAGAATGTGGCCTATTTGGAATTCAACGTCTTTAAGACCTTGCTCATTAATAAGGCTGACGAGGTTGTTAATTTCTTGCGGTGAAACTTGAATACGACGTTGAACTTGAATACGTTGAATTTCACCCAAAGTCACTTCTTCGCGTAACTGCTCGCGGTATTGGGCAAAAGAGGTTCCGTCACTTTCAATCTGAGCTCTCATATCCTCAACAGATATATTTTGCTCTTTTGCGATATTAGCAATGGTTTGATCTAATTGAAGATCGCCAATATGCAGTCCAATACGATCGGCCATCTGCATCTGTAGACGCGTAAGGATCAGACGTTCAATAACTTGAGTTCGCAGTGCAGTATCTGACGGGAGCTTCTGACCTGCGTTGGCAGCGTTTGCTTTAATGGTTTTAACCATACCTGCAACTTCACTTTCTAAAATGATGCCTTCATTAATTTGCACTGTGACTCGGTCTAACGGTTCAACCGCAGCGTGAACAACTTGGCTCATAGCCAATGTTAGTAAAGCAAAAATCAATCTGTTACAGCGTTTCATCCACAAAAATCCTTGGCATTTATGAGTGTCATTTGCGGTATTTGCATACCGTGTTAATGATTCTTTTGTCCTGCTTTGACTGCTTGTCTTCAGCTAGGTTCAGCATTTTAGCTAATTTTGTTTATCTAATTCTTCAAGTAAAGCGGTTTACGATAGTTAAATAGACCATCATCAAGCATATCTGAAACCCCTAAAGGACCCGAACCACCTAAGCCTTTTATCACGAAGTTTAAGTAAACACCGCTTTCAAATAGCTCTCGAGTATCATTGACTGGGTTGTCTTCGTCAACGTAATTGGTCTTAATTCGATAATGATAACTCAAACGTACGGCCCAGCAACATGATTCATATTGAAATCCTGTATAGGTTTCTACGCTGCGGCTCTCATTGAGATCATAATACCAGTTTCCTACAAGATATAAGTTGTCGTTAATTGGCCATGCACCTCTAAAGCCCATTTGCTTAATATCGACCGACTCATTGGTATTGGTATTGAGTAAGTCGGGCACATAACGATAACTCGCCTGTAATAGCTTATTTTTACCAGGGCGATAATCAACCGTTAATTCACTCTTCTTGTTTTCGCTCTCTTTTGCGTCGTATTGAATCGAGCCACTTAAGAACCAATCGGCATAGAGTTGGGTGCTGAGCTCTGCGGCGAGTGCGGAGTTCGAGGTATTCTCCTGAACAAATGTGTCGGCGCTGCCGTTGACATCATTGATGCCTACACGACTATCTTCCAAATATATAATCTGGCCTAAGCTGAATTTAAAAATCTCTTTGTTCTGTTCATCAAACAGTTTGGTGGTTAGACCTAAAGTAAACTGATTGGCATCAGCAATTCTATCTAAGCCTGAAAAACGACGTTCACGAAACAGACCGTTATAATCTTCTTGTAACTGAGCTGTATCGTAAATACCAATGTTTGATTGGTCTTCATAGCCAACATAAAGGTACTGGAATTGTGGCTCTAAAGTCTGACGGTAATTAGTATTAAAGTAATCAGTAAAGCGCTCGAAATTAATCTGACCATGAATTCGAACTTGCGGCAATGTACGATTCACAGTGTCATCAAGTGTCGAGTTTGCCAGATTTGAATTGTCATCTTGCCAATAGTTAGTTTGCAGCAGTTTAACTTCACTTGTTAGTGAACCTGCCGGACCATGAATGGGATATGAGATGCTAGGCTCAACATGCACACGCGTGGCGGTTGAGTATTCACTGTCTTGATGAGAAAAGTTAGTCACTTCACTCATTAAGTTAATATCAAAGCCGTTCCAATATTCAGGCGCTCGATAGTTAAAGGTAAACTGCGGCATAACTTGGTAAGGTTTCTCCTCCTCTCCAAGCACTTTAATATCTTGCACGCGGCCACTAATGTCCCAGTTTTCCTCAAAATAACTAATTTCGCCAATCCGGGTTAACTGATTATCCGTTGCACGTTGCACATCTGAATTAAGATCGTTGAAGTAGTTATTATCAGAAACATCGGTGTAGTTAGCTAGTACGCGCCAATTTTTATCTATAGCTCCGCTATGTTCCCAATGATACAGGTAACGATTGGGGCTGTTTGCTAACTTATCGTCGTCAGGTAAAAATTCGAAGTTAAGTTGACCTTGCTGCTTTTCACCCGCCAGATACCTAAACTCTGTCTTGGTGTATAAACCACGGGCAGACATATAGTTAGGTGTAAATGTAAGGTCAAACTCAGGTGCAATATTCCAATAATAAGGTACGGCGAACTCTACGCCGTTAGTGGTACTGGTACTAAACGATGGGAATAAAAAACCTGATTTTCGTTTATCTGATACTGGAATTGTCATGTATGGAATATACATGATCGGTACACCGCCAATTTTAAGCTTGGCATCCCAAATTTCTCCCCACTCCTCTGTGCTGTCAATTTTTATCTTGTCAGCTTCTAACAGCCAAGATGGGGAATCGGGAGGGCAAGTGGTGAAATTGGTCTTTGAAAGCAGTAAATTATTCTCTTTAGTTATTTCTAGTTTGTTGGCATCGCCATGGATTTGCTGGCCGTGCAACCAATACTGAGCGCCGAGCAATGTGGCACTATTACTGCGCATTTTGGCGACTAAAGAATCTGCGGTAACGGTAAATTGTTCATCTTGAAATACCAAGTTACCGTTGGCGGCTAATTCCTCAGCTTCTTGATCTAAAATAGCCTCATCAGCAGAGATGTTACGTCCGCCTTGGCTAAAGCTCACATCGCCGCTGAATTGGGCTTGTTTGCCCATTTGTGCTGTTGAGCTGTCAGAAATTATCGAGATACGTTGTAGATCTGCTGGGCTGTCTAAATCATACAGCGGCACATACGGTTTTACTGGAGGCTCAACAACACACTGCGAACTTTCGACAGTTGCAGTATTGGCGTCATTTGCCAAGACTAATTGGGGAAGCAGGCTCAAGGCCAGAAAATAACGGATCTGCATCTTAGGTCAATTAATTATGATTTCTTAGTCTGGACTATTGAAGAAGAGAAAAGTTGCACCCTTTCTTGGGCAACTCAGCCAAATAATTTGTTTCAATCGCTTAGCTGTTTCCATTTTGTCGTTATAATAAAGCAATTTCTTCTTAAGAGCCATGAGGTGCCCTTGTCAGATCCTAGATTTATTCAGTTAAATGCATGGCTAAACCAACATTTTAGCTCAAATATCATCCCAAAGCTTATTTCGGGTGACGCAAGTTTCAGACGATACTTTCGGGTTGTTGTCGATTCAGTTTCTTATATTGTAGTTGATTCACCGCCAAAGCTGGTGCCGATATCGCCATTTATACAGATAGCTGAAAGTTATTCACGTGCAGGTATTGCTGTTCCTAAAGTGATTGCTAGCGATGTAGAGCAAGGGTTTATGCTGCTCAGTGATCTTGGTGATATCCAATTGTTATCAGTACTGACTGCGGACAATTTAAAGGACTATTATCAAAAAGCGCTATTACTGCTAAACGATATCGCAAAAGTTACTGCGACTGAAGAGGGGACATTGCCAAATTATGATGATGAATTTGTACTGCGAGAGCTGAACATTTTTATCGAGTGGTTAGCGGTGCATCATCTTGGCTTAGCCATTGATGAAGTCGAGAGTTGCACTCAAGATGTATTCAGCATTCTAGTTGAGAATGTCAGACAACAACCCCAAGTTGGTATGCATCGAGATTATCATAGCCGTAACATAATGCTGCAAGATAACGAACTAAAGGTTATCGACTTCCAGGATGCAGTGATAGGGCCTGTGACTTATGATGCAGTTTCATTATTGCGAGACTGCTACATTCGTTGGCCTGAGGAGAGTGTTGACCAACTCATGTTGAGCCATTATGAGCAAGCCTTAGGCGCTGGCCTGTTGTCTTCAAAGGTGAACTTTGCACAATATCAGCGCTGGTTTGATCTCATGGGGCTACAGCGACACATTAAAGCCGCTGGGATCTTCGCTCGATTAAACTATCGAGATAACAAGCCCGCATATATGGCCGATATTCCGTTAACTCTGGAGTATATTCGCGATATTGCCGGTCGTTACGCCGAATTGGCTGAATTTAGTCAGTGGATTGCAAATGTCATCATTCCAGCAGTAAAGGTCAAACCATGAAAGCAATGATTTTAGCAGCTGGACGCGGAGAGAGACTGCGACCGTTGACAGACCATTTACCAAAGCCATTAGTTGAAGTTGCTGGCAAGCCTCTTATTATTTACCACTTAGAAAAGCTCGCACAAGCGGGTTTTAAAGAGGTGGTGATCAACCATGCATGGCTAGGTCACAAGCTAGTTTCTACCCTAGGAGATGGTGCCAAATGGGGGCTGACTATCAGCTATAGCGAAGAAATCCACGCGTTGGAAACCGGTGGCGGGATAAAAAAGGCGCTTAGCTTACTTGGTGATAAGCCATTTTTTGTTATTAATGGTGATGTCTTTATTGATACTCTGCCAAAAATTCATGCACTAAGCGAAGGGCTGTTGGCACATTTATGGCTGGTTGATAACCCTACACAGCATCCCGCTGGTGATTTTGCGTTAATAGAGGGCAGAGCCTCTGTACTTGGTGAGAGTAAGCTTACCTTTTCAGGCATGGGGGTTTATCATCCGGCTCTGTTTGGCAATATAGCTGAACAAGCCTTTGCACTCGCGCCATTACTACGAGCAGCGATGGACAATGGTAAGGTTTCCGCTGAACACTTTTCTCCATATTGGTGTGACGTCGGTACACTAGAACGTCTAGATAAAATTGAAAAACGAGAGCAAAAAAGGGTAAGTAATGCGAATTTGGGGTAAGGTTTTCGGTTTTATTATTGGTTATATGTTCGGCCGTCTTGGTGGAGCCATTTTTGGTTTGTGGCTTGGGCATATGTATGACCGCCGTCAAAGCGCTAGAGCGGGCTTAGGCACAAGCAGTAAGCGCCAAGCACTATTTTTTAATACCACATTTGCGGTCATGGGGCATGTAGCAAAAGCGTCTGGTCAAGTAACAGAAGTTGATATTCGCATTGCAAATGCGTTGATGGATCAAATGCGTCTCACTGGCGATGCAAGGGCTGATGCGCAGGCAGCATTTAGAGAAGGTAAAGAGAGTGACTTCGATATCCACGCCTGCTTGAAGACCTTTAGACTGATCTCTATGGGTCGTAAAGAGCTATTGCAAATGTTCTTAGAGATCCAAATTCAAACCGCACTGTCAGATGCGAAACTGGATCCTAAAGAGCATACGATTTTATCTACCATTGCTAAAGAGCTAGGCTTTAGCCAGAAGCAGCTCGATGAACTGTTAGCAAGGTGGCAAGCTGAGTTCAATTTCCATCAACAAGGTGGTGCGGGTCATCAGACTTCCGTTGCCGACGCCTACGATGTGTTGGGGATGGAGGAATCGATGTCAGACCAAGATATTAAGCGTGGCTACCGTAAATTAATGAATGAACATCACCCCGACAAACTGGTTGCCAAAGGTTTGCCACCTGAAATGATGGAACTAGCAAAGACAAAAGCGCAGGATATTCAAGCCGCTTATGATAGGGTTAAAAGTGATAGAGGTATGCGTTAAGCCTTGAATTAGTGAAAGTAAAATAATAAAAGGAACTGTCATGAAAAAGAGTCTAGTACTTGCATTGATCGGATTATGCTCCTTACCTGCTACAGCTGAAGTCTATGTTGCCCCTTTTGGAGGTTATAGTTTCGGCGCCAGTGACTTTGATGTTTATAGCACTCAAGGTGAAGACAGTGGCACTGTAAAAGTGTCTGAATCTGAGAACTATGGCGTTATGCTCGGCTTTACTACAAAAGACCCTGGAAATGTTTACCTTCTTTATAGCCACCAATCGACTGACTTAAGGGCTAGCGGTAACTTCAGCCCAGATATCATCTCTAAAATGGATGTCGACTACTTTCACGTTGGTGGCAGCCTGTATTTCCCTGTGGAAAATGTAAAACCTTATGTGACGACAAGTCTTGGTTTGACCCAGCTACGCCCCAGTGGTGAGTATTCTAATGAAACTCGTTTTTCAGTTGCATTAGGAGGAGGGGTCGAATATCAAGCGACTAACGCACTGTCATTATTTGCTGAAGTAAAAGGCTACGCGACTTTTATCAGCGCTGATAATCAACTCTTTTGCAGTGGCCAAGGTTGTATCTGGAATATTCAATCAGACATTATGTGGCAAGGCCAAGCGAATATTGGCGCAAGTCTTAAATTTTAAAAATGTGAGCGTGATAAATGCGAATAGTGGTATTAGATGGATATGCATTGAATCCTGGCGATCTAAGTTGGCAGCCTCTTGAAGACATTGGAGAGTTGGATTGTTTTGAGCGTACACCAGCAAAAGATGTGTTGGCACGCAGCCAAGATGCTGAGGTAGTGTTAACTAACAAAACAGTGCTTGATGCTAATACCTTGAAACAGCTTCCAAAACTTAAATATATAGGCATACTCGCCACTGGGACCAACGTGGTTGATATCGATGCCGCTAAAGCACTGGGTATTGTGGTCACCAATGTTCCAGGTTACGGCCCTGATGCCGTTGCACAAATGGTATTTGCACATATCTTACACGCCACACAGCAAGTTGCTCGTCACTCTGATGCTGTTATGCAGGGGAGATGGTCATCAAGTGAGGATTTTTGTTTTACTCTATCACCACTGCAATCACTTAAAGGCAAAACCTTAGGCTTAATCGGTTTTGGTGATATTGGCCGCACAGTTGCCCAAATAGCGTTAGCATTTGCTATGAAGGTGATGGTTAATACTCGACATTCTAGTCTTAAACTACCAATGGGATGCACTTGGGTAACGCAAGATGAACTTTTCTCTGGCGCTGATATCGTGTCACTGCATTGCCCATTAACAGCTGCTACTGACAAGTTCATTAATCAAGACGTGCTCAGCAAAATGAAACGTAGCGCAATGCTGATAAACACTGCTCGTGGCGGCTTAGTTGATGAAATGGCCTTGGCTGATGCTTTAGTACAACAGGAGATCGCTTTTTGTGGTGTCGATGTTTTATCGACAGAACCACCAGAAGCAGACAATCCACTGCTATCAGCGCCAAATATTACTATTTCACCGCATAATGCTTGGGCAACCATTGAGGCAAGACAAAACCTGTTAAATATCGCCGTTGATAACCTGATTTCTTTTTTAGCAGGTAAGACAATTAACAGAGTTAACGAGTAGTATGATTGGCTGAAAAAAGGCTCTGTATCTCAGCAGAAATATAGAGCCGCTAGTCAGTTTTAGTAGACAGCCTTTAGCCAAGTAGTTAAAGAATGACGTTAACTTTACTGACAGAGGTCAGTGCTTTGTCGACCGCTTTTTCAATGCTGCTATCTCTAGCTAGTACGACTCCGAGTCGTCTGCTGCCATCAATTTCTGGTTTACCAAATAGTCTAATTTGCGTATTAGGCTCTATTAGCGCTTCAGCGATTCCAGAAAATTGAATATTAGTCGATTGACCATTTGCTAGGATAACCGCTGATGCACTGGGGCCATGTTGTACAATATTACTGATAGGTAAGCCTAAAATTGCCCGTACATGCAGTGCAAACTCTGACAAGTCTTGGCTAATCATGGTTACCATACCGGTGTCATGGGGGCGAGGTGATACTTCTGAAAAGTAGACATCATCACCTTTGATAAATAGTTCAACACCAAACAAGCCATAGCCGCCAAGTGCTTTTACTACTTTTTCGCCTATATCTTGGGCTTTGGCTTTAACAACATCAGACATCACTTGTGGCTGCCATGATTCTCTATAATCACCGTCCTCTTGACGGTGGCCAATCGCGTCGCAGAAATGAATGCCGTTTATGGCACTAATTGTTAAAAGGGTAATCTCGTAATCAAAAGCGATAAAGCCTTCAACGATAACGCGTCCTCCGCCAGCTCTGCCACCTTCTTGAGCATACTGCCAAGCCGAGTCTATTTGAGCTTCATCTCGAACCACGCTTTGCCCTTTGCCTGATGAACTCATCACAGGCTTTACCACGCACGGTAGTCCTATTTGGCTAATGGCTTTTCTAAATTCATTTTCGGTATCGCAAAAGAAATAAGGTGACGTTGGTATGGCGAGTGTTTCTGCTGCTAAACAGCGTATGCCCTCTCTATCCATGGTCAACTTCGTTGCTTTGGCCGTTGGGATTATATTTACCCCTTTGGCTTCTAGTTCAACCAATGCTTGGGTGGCGATAGCTTCAAGTTCAGGGATCACCAAATCTGGATTTTCTAGTTTGATTACCTGCTCTAATGCCTCGGGATCTAGCATGTTAATCACATGGCTGCGATGTGCAACCTGCATTGCAGGCGCATTTGGGTAACGATCAACGGCGATAACTTCAATACCAAAGCGTTGCAGTTCAATAGCAACTTCCTTACCTAACTCTCCACATCCAAGCAGCATAGCGCGCTTAGCGTTTTGACTTAATGCAGTACCTATCATCTTTTTTACCTTTGTTTAAATTGTAGGGATGCTCTCCTTGCTGCAATGTCAGCAACATAGGGGCACTATTTCTTATTGGTTTTAGTCTACCTTGCCATTAGCACTTGCAATGTAGCATTGATGATAAACGTGCGACAGATCACGCTGCTTTAGGAAAACAGCCTATGCTTATATAATGTTTTAATTAAAAAAAAATAGCTTTGTAGAGGGTTTGTTGCCAAGATGTTTGTATGCAACTGACGGTTATAGATGTGATTATAATAAATTAAGGAGAGCGCTGTGTTTTTAGACTATTTTGCGTTAGGCATTATATTTTTTGTTGCCATTTTTATTTTTTATGGGGTAATAGCAATTCACGATATTCCCTATGAAATTGCTAAAAAAAGAAATCATCCGCAGCAAGATGCTCTGCATATTGCAGGTTGGGTGAGTTTATTCACTCTTCATGCCATTTGGCCGTTTTTATGGATCTGGGCCACGCTCTATCGAGAAGATCGAGGTTGGGGTTTTAGCGAAGTCGTTGAGAAAGAGCAGGTGTTAGACAGTGAAATTAAAGGCCTGACTGAAACAGTGAGAAAACTTGAACAAAGATTAGCTGCAGTTGAAGGAGTGAATACTGCCACTGAATCGAACATTCCTGTTGTGGATGCAGTCAACATCACACCAGAGGGGAAAGTGTAATATGGATTTACTACTGGTTCTAACCTACACCGCTGTGTGTATCGCTATTTTCAAGATATTTAAAATCCCATTAACAAAATGGACGGTCCCCACTGCTATTTTGGGCGGTATTTTTATTGTCGGTGCATTGATACTTTTAATGAACTATAACCATCCTTACACGCCTTTTGGTAAGGATATGTTTGTCTCCACTCCGATTAATCCACTGGTCAGAGGCGTAGTGGTTTCGGTTGACGTAGAGCCTAATACGCCGATTAAAAAGGGTGATGTATTGTTTAAGTTGGATGCAACTGGATACGCCGCGGTTGTTAAACAAAAGCGCGCCGCATTGGTCGCCGCAGAACTTGAAGTCCCTCAGTTAGAGGCTGCTTGGGAAGCTGCTAAGGCCGCAGTAACGAGGGCTGAAGCTGATAGAGATAGAACTAAGTCTGCATTTGATCGTTATGAAAAAGGTCGCAAACGAGGCGGCGCGAACTCACCATTTACAGAATTAGAACTGGACAACAAACGCCAGCTCTATTTAGCCTCACAAGCGCAACTTACAGCAGCGCATGCTGAGGAGTTACGTGTAAAGTTGGCATACGAGTCGAACGTCGACGGGGTAAATACTAAAGTAGCGGGTATTCAAGGGGAGCTTGAAAAAGCCTTGTTTGACCTTGAGCAAACCGTGATACGAGCGCCAGCAGATGGTATGGTGACACAAATGGCACTGCGTCCTGGCATTGTTGCTGTGCCTATGCCGTTAAGATCATTACTGAGTTTTATTCCCGATGAAGATCGTCTTTTTGCTGGCGCATTTTGGCAGAACTCTCTGTTAAGGCTTAAAAAGGGAGATGAAGCTGAAGTGATTTTAGACGGAGCGCCAGGGGTAGTATTTAAAGGTAAAGTTGCTCAAGTATTACCTGCTATGGCTGAAGGTGAAATTCAGTCAGGTGGACGTTTAATTACTGCAGGCTCCATGCTACAGCGCGGCAGAACAATCGTTGTTATTGATCTTGAAGACAGAGATATTCTCAATCAATTCCCAGCTGGAGTATCTGGGCAGATTGCGATATATACAGAGCACTTTGCCCATGTCGCAATTATGCGTAAAGTCTTGTTGAGAATGCAGGGCTGGTTGAACTACCTATTCCACTAAAAAAAGTGATAGAGAGTTTATTAAAGGGACCAATATGGTCCCTTTATTGTTAGTGATTTTTAAGGGTATAAATATGCAAGATATAAGGGATTTAACTGCGATTTTACGTTCCAACACTCCCATCGTGATTATCGAAACCTATGAAGAGTATCGAGTTTTAGATTTACTAAAAAGGGTGTCACAAGTTTTATATCAACCATTATTTAGCTGGAGCATCACTAAAGGCTTATCTCGGGTAGATAAACAGCTAGGTTTGCAAAAATTTAACAGTGAACCAGCCGATATATTGGGACAGATAAAATCCACGCCTGAAGGAGGAATTTATGCGCTTTGCGATTTTCACCCATTCGTCATTGATGAGCCCAAAAACACCCGTTTACTAAAAGAGATAGCGCTAGAGTATGAATCGTTAAAGCACACGATTATCTTGATTAGTCATGCCTTTGATATACCCCCAGAAATCAAACGTTATTGTGCCCATTTTAGGTTGTCGCTACCAAATAGCACCCAACTTCTTAATATTATTCAGCAGCAAGTCAGGCAAGCCAACCAGCAAGGCTTGAGCATTGAAGTTGATGAATCGGCAGCCTTAAGGCTCGCAGATAATCTTCGAGGAGTCACATTTGATGACGCCCGCCGCCTAGCCCATAAGGCGATTGTTGATGATGGAGCGATTACTCATTCTGATATAGATCTGGTTAATCGAGGCAAGTTTGAACTGCTCAATATGGATGGAGTGTTGCAGTTTGAATATGACACTAGCGATTTTTCGCAAGTTGCTGGTTTACATTATCTCAAGCAGTGGCTGCAGCATCGTAAACCGCAATTAAAACAATCGGGGAGCATCGAAAGCCCTAAAGGTATCTTGCTACTCGGAGTGCAAGGAAGTGGTAAAAGCTTGGCGGCGAAGGCGGTTGCAGGGTTATGGCAAAGGCCGTTACTAAAGCTTGATATGGCGGCATTGTATAACAAGTATATTGGTGAGACGGAGAAGAATCTACGTCAAGCATTAACGCTGGCCGATTTGATGTCACCCTGTGTATTGTGGATTGATGAAATAGAGAAAGGCTTAAGCAGCGGTAGTAGTGATGATGGTACTTCAAAGCGTATTTTAGGCACGGTACTGACCTGGATGGCGGAGCGAGAGTCTGAGGTATTTCTAGTCGCGACCGCTAATGACATCAGCGCACTGCCTCCGGAGCTTATGCGAAAAGGGCGTATGGATGAGATCTTTTTTGTTGATCTGCCTGATGATGAGATCCGTCGAGCAATATTTCTTATCCATGGCAATAAGCGCGGATTGGATATGAGCCTCTTTGATCTCGCAGTGCTTTCATTGGCGAGTGATGGGTTCTCCGGCGCTGAAATAGAGCAAGCGGTAATATCGGCGACATATACAGCTAGAGCGACTAACCAAGTTGTGGATCAACAACTGCTTCTAGCTGAGTTACTTAATACTCGGCCATTGTCGGTAGTTATGAGGGAAAATTTAGTGGAATTGCGCCAATGGGCGAAGGAGCGAACCGTTAACGCACATCGATAATAGTTAGTGGAGACTCTGCCTGAAAGATCTGTTTGCAATTGATACTTTGCGCTGTTGTATAAGAGTTTGTAAGCTGGTCGCTTAAAATAACAATAAGTACTGTGAACAGTATTAAAGGACGAGAATGCTTCTTTTCACCAATATAAAAACTAGTGCTAATCGAGCCATTACGGTTGGCTTTATTTTGTTCTCCACACTCTCTGTTTTGAGTGTTACTGCAGCTGAAAGTCCATCAGCAGTGGCTGAAGTTGAGCCTGAAGTTGTCGTGACTGAGCATAGAGCACGGATAAATGATAAAAAAATTAACTACCAAGCAATTGCGGGCGAAACAATTTTAGAAGATAGCAAAGGCTTGCCATTAGCGAGTATTTTTTCAATCAGTTACCTACGTACCGATGTTAAAAACAGTGAAAAACGGCCTGTTACATTTGTCTTCAATGGTGGCCCCGGCTCAGCATCACTTTGGTTGCACATGGGGCTTTTTGGTCCTAAGCGTGTAGTGGTTCCTGGCGATGCAACTGATGATGGCGCAGCACCTTACCCATTAATTGAAAACAAATACTCAATATTAGATGAATCAGATTTAGTCTTTATAGATCCTGTCGGTACTGGCTTTAGCCGAGCGTTAGGGGAGAATAAAGGCGCAGATTTTTGGGGGGTGACTGAAGATGCAAAATCCATTGCGGAGTTTATGCGTCGCTGGTTGATCGAACACGGACGTTGGAACTCTCCTAAATATCTAGCGGGTGAAAGCTACGGTACCACTCGAGCAGCTGCACTCGTGGACGAGTTGCAAGGCGGTTGGACTGATATCTCAATTAATGGTGTGATGTTGATATCATCTATTCTTGATTTTAGTCACGCGCGTTATCAGCCGGGTAACAACCAACCTTACATTGGTTTTTTACCCACTATGGCAGCAACGGCCTTTTATCATGACAAAGTCAGTGCAGCAGATAAAGCCATGGGCTTAGAGGCTTTTATTGAGGCCTCTCGTCAATTTGCAATTAAAGATTATGCGCTGGCATTGTTGCAAGGTAATCGACTTGACGCAGCAACTTACCAAGCAACCCGTAAACAATTGGCGCGTTTTACTGGCTTGTCTGAATTCTATTTAGACAGGGTTAATTTGCGAGTCAGTGCAAGTCGATACACAAAGCAGTTGCTGCGAGATCAAGATTTGACTGTTGGTCGCTTAGATAGCCGTTACAAAGGTGTCGATTATGATAGTGGTGGCGAGCGAAATGATAATGATCCATCGGGCTACGGTATTGATGGCGCATATACAGCAGCAATACATGACTATGTCTATAAAGATTTAGGGATTAAGATGACTCGCCCATTTAACGTACTCTCTTATGAGGTAAATCGGGGATGGAACTGGAACGTCAGCGGTAAGCAAATGCACTATGTAAACGTTGCGCCTATGCTAGGGCGAGCACAGCGAGAGAATAAAGATCTTAGAATATTTGTTGCGAACGGTTATTTTGATTTTGCGACTCCCTTTTTCGCAACTGAAAATACCTTTGCCGATAATGGAATCGACAATCGCAGAGTATCAATGCACTACTATGCAGCAGGGCATATGATGTATGTTGAACCTGATTCTTTAGCGCAATTAGCTACAGATATTAGAGCATTTTATCACCCTGAAAAGTAATAGATAATAGCGGTAACCTTAGTTGAAAAGATGAGCCCTTAGGGGCTCTTTATTTAAATCACGTAGTAAAAGGTAAAGGGAAATGAGTTTTAGTGCATGGCTAGGATTGCTAGCTATCTGTTGTTTAGGCGCTATGTCTCCAGGGCCTAGTTTAGCCATGGTTGTAAGGCATACTTTAGGTGGTGGAAGAGGCAAAGGGATTATTTGTGCTTGGGCTCATTCTATCGGTATTGGCGTTTATGCGTTAGTAACTTTACTCGGGCTTGCTGTAGTGCTCAAGCAGGCTCCGATGGTATTTAATGGTATTGCGATTATAGGTGCATTGTATTTAGCCTATATGGGCGTGCAAGCTTTACGTTCTAAAGGTGGTATGTCAGACAAATTGGCTGCGGGTAAGTCAACAGATGCATTAACGGCCGCTCGTGATGGCTTAGCTATTTCACTTTTTAATCCGAAGATAATGCTGTTCTTTTTGGCACTTTTTAGCCAATTTGTCATGGTCGCAGATAACATGACTGCAAAAGGGTTGATTGTGTTAACGCCGCTACTGGTGGATGGCCTTTGGTATACCCTTATTGCGCTGGTTTTATCACACTCTGCAGTGTTGCCAAAATTACGAGAGAAAGCAGCACTGATTGATAAACTGTCTGGGATTGTATTGATTTTATTAGCGGTCAGAGTACTGGTTACCTTGTAACCCCCTATTTACGTGCGGTTTAGGTAATAAAAAAGCCATCAGTAATGATGGCTTTTTTGTGCTGCATTTAGATATTCATTAAGAATTGAATACCTGCACAGAATCATCTTTAGCTGGCTCTTCAGCTTTAGGCTGTGATGGATTCTTAATATGGTCTTCAAGATTGTCTTTCAACATCTCTTTATATTCATTGCTAAACCACTCGAGTGCATTATCTTTTTCAGCGGCAAGATCAGCTGACTTTAATGATGCTTCAAAGGCATTGAAACGAGCAGCAGCAAAACGCATTCCTGTGCCGACTTTACCGACATCTTGCTCTTTTGCTGAAAGTTCGTTGGCCAATGCGATGAATTGATCGGCTATTTCAAAAATGGTGGTTTCTTTTTTAGCTTCTGACATTCTGCTTATGCTCTTAATGATTGAGATTTAGATGACTGATTCTATCTTAAATTAGCAGCTAATAAACCATTGTTATCAACTATTGGGATCTGAATCGGTAATAACGCTGCCGTCTCTAGAGTCGTAATAGATAGACATAGTTTGTTCAGGCAGCAGATAAAAGAAACATTGATCTGGGCCTTGATAAGCGGCGCGATAAACTGCATCGGGCGTATTTGCCGAGTTGGATACTATGGGAGCATCTTCGAGTACTGTGCGCCAAACAGACATGCAGTCATTGGTATTATTCAGTCGCGGGCTGCTCTCAAAGGGCGGATAATTTTGCGCAGGAAAGCCCCATTGGTTAATATCTAATTGGCCCGATGCACCGCCGTTAAATACTTGTAAATTGTCTGCAGGTCCTGAGTTTCCTGCCGCAGCCCATTTTACATTGGCTAAGCTTATGCCGCCTTTAAAGGCGCCACCAGTTGCTTGATGGGTGGCTATCTCTGCATCTTGTCTTAGGTTAATAAACTTAGGAAAAGCGATAACGGCAAGAATACTTAAGATGATAATAACAACAACAAGTTCAATTAACGTAAACCCCTGTAGGGCGTATTTTTTGGTCATGAATAGATCCATTATTCAGTTTGTCTGAATTGAGTTTAGCTTAACTTAGTTTAACTGTTTGGATCTGAGTCTACTGTAACTGAGCCTAAATTAGAATCATATTGAATTGATAGGTTGGTATTCTCTCTATAGTGATATGTACAAGTCGCTGTTGCACTATAGATTGCTTTATAGTGCGTCCTATCGGCATTATTGTTATTAGATACACTCGGCTCATCACCTTGAAATATAACTTGCCAGACCGAAATACAATCTTCTACATTATCAAGTTTAGGCGATGCTTCATTGCCATGAATATAGTGCTGAGCAGGCCAGCCATTAGCATTAAAGTCAACTTCACCTGATTGGGCAGTACCAAATACAGCTAGGTCTTCAACGGGGCCACTGCCCACTTTTACAGCCCATACAGCTCTAGACAGATCAAGTCCTGATTTAAATGCACCTGCTGTGCCTTTAACTGTCGATACTTGTGCATCTTCAGACAAGTTAATGAACTTAGGTAAAGCAATAACTGCGAGGATCCCTAGGATAATGATGACAACAACAAGCTCTATTAATGTAAATCCAGACCGTGACTTTGAAGATGAAGGGGTCAACATTTGACAGGCCGTCCTAGGCAAAAAGTGAGCGCATATTTTATCACCTTAGTGACTGAATACCAATGACTAAACATCAAACAATCTAATGGATTGCATGGAATAAGCCGAACTTTTACTATAGAGGGAAATACTTATATGAGCAGAGCTATGGCTACGGAATCAAGCTGGCAACAATTCATCCAGCAGCAGAAACAGCAGGACTACTTTATTGAGCTTGAGGCATTTGTTAGCGCAGAGCGAGCAGAAAAAGTTATCTACCCAGATGAGTCGTTGGTGCTCTCTGCATTTGAACATACTCCGCTGGAAAAGGTTCGGGTGGTGCTCATTGGCCAAGACCCATACCATGGTCCAAATCAAGCCCATGGCTTGTGCTTTTCGGTGCAAAGAGGAGTAAAAACACCCCCTTCACTAGTCAACATGTATAAAGAGTTACAGACTGATATCGAGGGCTTTAAAACGCCGGATCACGGTAATCTGCAAGCCTGGGCTGAGCAGGGAGTATTGATGCTAAATACGGTGTTAACCGTTGAGCAAGGCAAAGCACATTCTCATGCTAAATCAGGTTGGGAAACATTTACCAGCAATGTACTGCTGCATCTCAATGCACAATCACAACCGATTATCTTTGTGCTCTGGGGAGCTCATGCGAAGAAAAAGGGTAAGGTGATAACGGCTAAACAGCACCAAATTGTCTCTGGTCCTCACCCATCGCCATTGTCTGCTTATCGCGGTTTTTTTGGTTGTAAGCACTTCTCTCAAATCAATGCGTTAATTGCACAGCAAGGCGGCCAACCAATTGATTGGCAGGTATAAAATACTGTGTCCCTCAAAAGTTTGCCTTAACCAAATGAGTAGTTTTTTGATGGTGTGATAATGAAAGGTAGCGGAATATCCCATAGCTGACTGGCAAGTTTACTGACTTGTTGGCAGTCATGGGCATAACCAATAGGTAATGGTTTACCCGTCGCTTGCCAGTTGGCTAAGGTTCTGTCGTAGTAACCGCCCCCCATCCCCATTCTATTGCCGAATCTATCAAATGCTACCAGCGGGGTTATCACCACATCTAATTGATGCGGCAGGAGCATTTGGGTGATGTTGAGTTTGGGCTCCCAAATACCTAAGCTGTTTTTCTCTAGAGCGCTCTTTGGCTCATATTGAAGAAAGATCAGGTTGCCAGCACTAAAGGGGTGTAGCCTAGGCAGGTAAACTTCAACGCCATGCTGCCATAGCATTTCAATCAAAGGCGCAGTGTCGAGCTCACCGTCATTCGTCAGGTAGAGTGCAACCTTAGAAGCTTGGAGTTTATTGAGTTTTTCTAACGCACTTTTTGCAGCTAAAACTGAGGACTGTTTCTGTTGCGCTAAACTCAAGTTACGACGAGCTGCACGCACCGCTTTACGTATGGCTTTAGGGCTATTGGAATCAATTGATTGGTTGGTATCTGCTGCTAATGACATAGGATTAAACTGAGTTTAGTAGATAAACTTGAGTCTACGGACTGATTGGTGCAATCGCAATCGCTAAAAGTTCATCTTGATAGGCCTGGATTTTCCACGATAGCTTAGATATTGCAGACTTAATACCAGCCAATAAAAAGCCCAACAGTGTATTTGTTGGGCTGTAGATGATTCAATTGAATGAAAGCGCTTACTGACGAATATTAGTATTCATCCTCTTCAGCTGCATCTTTAATACGCTCTTTACGCTCCTGTTCCTCTTCAAACGCAGCTTGGATCTCTTCCAATACTGCATCTATATCAGCTGTATGTTCGCTTTCAACAAACTCACCGGTTAACTCACTGTCAGGAGATAGTTCACCGGATTCGAACTTTAACCACATCTCTTGCGCATATTTGGTGGTTAGTAACGCTGGAGCAAACTGACCGTAGTACTGGGTCATATTGTTCACGTCACGTAATAACATACGTTTGGCATTATTATTCGCTGCGGCATCCACTGCTTGTGGCAGATCGATAATCACCGGACCTTTGTCGTCAAGCAGTACGTTGAATTCAGAGAGATCACCATGGATAAGACCAGCGCAAAGCATACGCTGAACATCTTTCATCACTAGATAGTGATGTGCTGTCGCCATCTCTGCAGTAAGGCTAATATCATTGAGCCTTGGTGCCACGTAGCCTGCGTCGTCAGTGACCAGCTCCATCAACAATACACCGTCAAAGCAGCCATAGGGTTTAGGTACTCGTACACCGGCATAAGCTAGGCGAAATAGCGCATCAACTTCGGCATTTTGCCAAGCCTGTTCTTGCTCTTGGCGGCCATAATTTGAGCCTTTTTCCATCGCACGAGCACGGCGACTATTACGGCCTTTGCGACCTTCGCGGTATTCGACGGCTTTTTTAAAGCTACGTTTGTCAGCTTCTTTGTAGATTTTCGCGCAGCGGACATCATCGCCACATCTTACGATATAGACATCAGCTTCTTTGCCACTCATTAACGGACGAACAACTTCGTCTATTAATCCTTCATCAACCAATGGTTGGAGTCGTTTAGGGGTTTTCATAGTGCTCTTATACCTTACTTAAGCAAGCTATGGAACAAAAGTGGCGAATTCAGCATAAAAGATGGCTCTATGGTTGTGTTTTAGCACTTGTTGGCTTGCTATCCGCTGATAAACGTATTGTGGCTTTGGATTCAGTGGCAATCAAATGCTGGATTTTAGGTTGATTCAGAGCAACCCCTGTCAGAGTGATGTGTGGTGAGATCCCTATACCTGAAATTAACCTTCCTTGGGCGCTATAAGTTAATGCTGCGCTGTATTTTATGCTAATTCCACTATGCTTTAGCTTCAGCGAATGACGCGGGCTTAAGCTACCTCTGGTTTGTTCTCCTAATAAGTTAACATTTGGCCAGCTTGCTGCCCTCAGTGCCAGCCATTCACACTCTTGTTGACAGCTCGAATCGACGAGTAAGTGAAGTTGTCTTTTTTTACTCGCCGCGTTGAGATATTCATCGGTTTGGCGTACAAGCCAATGGCTAAACGCTTGTGTGCCATCAAACTGCCGATTAAAACCTACAGTTTCTAGTTGAGTTAGTTCAAAAAACGGCAAATCTTCTAACGGAAAAAAAGCTTGTTTTGAGAAGGTGGCTGAGGTTGATTTTGGAAACCGTTTGTATGTTATCAAGCCAATAGTGCTGTTATAAGGCGTGTAGCTAGGAGCAACGTTATCGTTAATCCATTGGTTAAGTCGGTTATCTATTGAAGTTAACTGTCGAATATCCAGCTGAATAGGGTTGTTAGTGCTGGCTTCAAGCTGCTTAAAAAACATTTCCTTAGGCTCAGAATATGCTGGGTATTGTAAAGTATCTCGCGCCAAAGAAGCTTGCTTATGTATAGGTGTCGTGCTGTAGCTTATATCGATCTTGCTATCGCCTGAGTTGCCTAATCGCATCGTACGCTGAATGCTATCGCCAACTGAATTTGTAAAAGTGAATTGAGTCGAATCCGACAGGGGAAGGCCTATATCTTGTCTAAGTTGGTTAATGCGAGATATCCAACGACTTTGCTCTATGGCTGATAGTTTTAAAGAGTCCGGGATATATTGTTGAGCGGCTGATACCCACCGAGCGATTGGCAGGCCATCAATGTGGGTGAGATATGGGTAGTCTTCATCTAACTGTTCTCTTATCGGCATAAATGCCAGCCAGTGCTTGCCATCATGATGTAACACGCCTTGGAAACTTGTTAGCACGTTGGAGCGAGGCGCGCTTTGGGGCAATGTTACGCTTATTGCGGGATCGTTTAATGTCGACAGCCAAGCTTGTAAACGAATCTGGAATATTGAGCTGTTAGTGTGCGGGAGATTGGCGAGTAGCAAACGTTGTGCAGCCAAATTAAATTTGTGTTTTTTGCCAGGATCTAATGCCGCAAAAGCGGATTTTTGATTGATGTTACTGAGTACTTGCTGAATGTCTTGTTTTTGCTGCTCTGAAGTTAGCTGGTAGGAGGCGCTGTGCGGGAAAAAAGAGATCCTAATTAGCTGCACGGCACTTATGCACATCATAGTTGGAAAGACAAAGAAGATGCTTCTAACACTCACTACCATATCTAATCCCTGATATGGGCAGGCGTCATTTAGTCATAAGCCTGCCGTGTCGATCTCTTCGGGTTACAGCATCGCTCCCCGCACTTCCCAGCTATTTGGCTAAAGAATGTCGTTAATCGAGATCCCTATGCCTATGCGTTGGTTATGTGAATTATAGTCGATTAAACTTTCACCGTAGCCATTAAAGTATTGGGTGTATAAGCGTAAGTTGCCCATGATCGGATAACTCCAAGTAAATTCAACCGCGCCATAGTTAGGTTTTTGTACATAGTTACGTACCATCAAAGTAAATCTATGCTCATCCAGCCCATAAACACCTCTAAATTCAATATTACCCATATAGTCTGTAATATCTGGATTATCGTCTCCTTGAGGCGATGTTGGTGTCTCTTTTTCATCCTCGGGGATGCGCCACCATGCTTTTGCTTCGAGCGCAAAAGGCCCTGAGTCGAATACCATCATGCCGTAAATACGATTCCAACTTCTTGATAAAGAGCCTGCCTGACCATTTGATTGATGCACCGCGCCCACCCCCCAAAAAGAGTTTTTTAAAGGACCTAGCTGCCAGTCGTTAGTAAACAACATAAATACTTCAGGCTCATGATTTGTTTCTCTAAATGGCGAAGAGATATCTTTGTTATAAACCTGCCAATAAGATTGGTTGGTATAAGCGGCAAATAGATGGCCATTGTCGCCAAAAACATTGTGCCACAGTGGAAACTTAAAACTTATTTGAAATTTAGCTTCTAAATTATCAAGAGTAAAAGGGTGCTCTTTGGCCTCTTGAGCAAAGGGTTCCATATTCGGTGAACTGTTGTAAGTCACAGGAAGAATGTAGTTCACCTTATGCGGTGTTATCACATAAGGGCGGTCACCGGTTTCTGTTTCTTGGGTAATGCGGTTATCTACCAGTGACTTTTCACGCTTCACTTCGATATCTTCAGTGCTGCTACTTGCTTGCTCTGTGCTTTTAACTGGGTCGGCAACAGATGCAAATGTGCAACTTAATCCAATAGACAAAAATAGTGCGCCTAGCTTGTTCATAACATTCCCTGAAAGTGATTAAAACAGTGCTTTTTTAATTTGCGAACAAGTTTACCTAGCAACCGAGGTTATTAACAGAGTTATAGCAAGCTGGTAACTGACTCTATGATGCCGTTAAAGCGTAATACTTGCAGTCAATGTTGTGATGAAAAGCTAATATTGACCAAGCTAACTAGATCCAAATGCAATAACTTAGTGCTGAATAGCTGCTCGTTGACTGGCTGGTTTAGCATGATAAATACTGTTAGTTGTTATAAATTGCTGATTTTGTTTGTTTTTATGGTATTTTAATATTGATTTAATGACATGTACTACTTTTCTAATAACTAAAAGTTATAAATGATTTGAATTTTCTATTTATTATGGAATAAGAGGGCGGCTATATTCAGGCTATCAAATTAGAGTGAGGGTGCGTGATGGAGATTGTAACTTTACCGGGTCAAGCCGCAGGTGGAAAAGTGTGGCTAGTAGGTGCAGGCCCTGGTGATGTCGATCTACTAACAGTCAAAGCTTATCGAGTGTTGCAAAGCGCCGATGTAGTGCTTTATGACGCTTTAGTTAGCGAAGATATCATGGCGCTTATTCCTAATAAAGCAGAAAAGATAGCTGTGGGGAAACGTGCAGGCAAGCACAGTGCAGCGCAAAGCGAAATCAATCAACTATTGGTAACCAAAGCATACACCCGTAAAAACGTAGTACGCCTTAAAGGTGGCGACCCGTTTATTTTTGGTCGTGGTGGGGAAGAGTTACAGACAATTGTTGAAGCCGGTCTCTCATTTGAAGTGGTCCCTGGAATTACTGCTGCAAGCGGCACCGCTGCTTATGCGGGGATCCCATTAACCCATCGTGATTATGCGCAAGGAGTGAGTTTTATCACTGGCCATTGCCAACTAGAAAGTCGTCCTATGGACTGGCTGGGTTACGCAAACCCCAACAATACCTTAGTGGTATACATGGGGATCTTAAATGCCAATATTATCAAAGCTGGTTTGCTGGGCGCAGGACGTTCTGCAGACACGCCTGTTGCAATCGTGTCGAAAGCGACAACTCATGAGCAGCGTACTTTTGTCGGTACACTCGACAATATTGAGCAACTTGCATCCAATCCAGAACTTGTCATGCCAGCCTTAATGGTGATTGGTGAGGTGGTCGAATTGGCTGATAGCTTGAACTGGTTTAAGGCTCAAGGTTTACCAAGCAGTGATGTAAGTTTAAACAAACAAGTTAAATAGATGTGCTTAGCACAATAGAATCAAGAAGACGGAGAATTAGCATGGCCGCCAAAGAGTTAAGCCATTTGCAACAACTAGAAGCTGAGAGTATTCAAATTATCCGCGAAGTAGCGGCAGAGTTTGATAACCCAGTGATGATGTATTCCATCGGTAAAGACTCTTCAGTGATGCTGCATCTAGCACGCAAAGCTTTCTACCCAGGAAAGATCCCTTTTCCTCTGTTGCATGTCGATACTGACTGGAAGTTCAAAGAGATGATTGCCTTCCGTGACGCGCAGGCAAAAGAGTTTGGTTTTGAATTGCTAGTGCATAAAAACCCTGATGGTATTGAAATGGGCGTTGGTCCGTTTACCCACGGCAGTGCAAAGCATACCGACATCATGAAAACTCAAGGGCTTAAGCAAGCACTAAATAAATATGGTTTCGATGCCGCTTTTGGTGGCGCACGCCGTGATGAAGAAAAATCTCGAGCAAAAGAGCGAGTGTACTCGTTCCGTGATAAGCACCATACCTGGGATCCTAAAAACCAACGTCCAGAGCTATGGCGCACTTATAACGGCGCGGTGAATAAAGGCGAAAGTATCCGAGTTTTCCCTTTGTCTAACTGGACTGAGCTTGATATTTGGCAGTACATCTACCAAGAGAATATAGAGTTAGTTCCACTGTATTTTGCACAAAAGCGTCCGGTTGTTGAGCGTGATGGCATGATGATAATGGTTGATGATGAAAGGCTACCTTTAGAAGAGGGCGAAACGGCTAAAGAGGAGTTAGTACGTTTTAGAACGTTAGGTTGTTACCCACTGACCGGTGCAATGCATTCAGAAGCCGATACGTTAGAGAAGATTATCGAAGAGATGTTGTTAACTCGCTCAAGTGAGCGACAGGGACGACTTATCGATTCAGATCAAAGTGCCTCGATGGAACTCAAAAAACGTCAAGGTTACTTCTAAGCGCGGCAAGTTACAGCCTTATTAGATTTCAAAGGAATTACTCATGAATCAAGCAGTCAATAACAACACCCGCTTAGCCGCTGAGCTTGAAGATTTAGGTGTGAAAGAATATTTATCTCAGCAGCAACATAAAGGTTTGCTGCGCTTTTTAACTTGCGGTAGCGTCGATGATGGTAAAAGTACCTTAATAGGACGTTTACTGCATGACAGTGCCCAAATTTACGAAGACCAGTTAGCCAGTCTAAAAAATGATAGTGCTAAAGTGGGTACCACTGGCGAAGAGATTGATCTGGCATTACTGGTAGACGGCCTACAGGCTGAGCGTGAACAAGGGATCACCATCGATGTTGCCTACCGTTACTTTTCAAGTGATAAACGCAAATTCATTATCGCTGACACTCCAGGTCACGAACAGTACACGCGAAATATGGCAACTGGCGCTTCTACCTGTGATCTAGCGGTTATCTTGGTTGATGCGCGTTACGGCGTACAAACTCAAACTCGCCGTCATGCCTTTATCGCTTCGCAGTTAGGTTTGCGTCACTTTGTGGTTGCGATTAACAAGATGGACTTGCTTGGTTTCGATGAAAAAGTCTTTAATGATATTAAAGCTGAGTTTGCTGAATTTGCGGCGCAGCTAGGCGATATCGATATTCGTTATGTGCCGCTTTCAGCATTAAAAGGTGATAACGTTGTTGAACGCAGCGCGCAAACTCCTTGGTATACCGATGGCACTTTGCTAGAGCTATTAGAGACTATCGATACTCGTCGTGAACTCAATAGCTTGCCAGTGCGTTTCCCTGTGCAATATGTATTGCGCCCGGATCTCGATTTTAGAGGCTTCTCTGGCACTCTGTCTTCAGGAGTTATTAAAGTCGGTGACGAGTTAGTGGCTTTGCCATCAGGTAAGCGCAGTAAGGTTGAGCGTATCGTGACATTTGATGGTGATCTTCAAGAGGCTATTGCAGGGCAAGCGGTAACCTTAACACTTGAAGATGAAATCGATATCTCTCGTGGCGATCTACTATCACAAGTTGAAGATGCGCCAACGTTGGCTAATCAGGTGAGCGCAGATATCGCTTGGATGGACGAAAAGCCGCTGCAAGTAGGCCAGTTGTATGATCTAAAAGTGGCCGGTAAAAAGTTACAAGCGAGTGTAGCGAATATTGAGTATTTAGTTGATATCAATACACTAGAGCGCAAAGATAGCGAGGTGATTGGTCTAAATGATATGGCGCGAGTAACGCTTGAGTTAAATGAAGCGATTGCAATCGACCCATACACTTTGATCCGAGATACCGGTGGCATGATCTTAATCGATCGGTTGTCGAATGCGACAGTCGCCGCGGTAATGGCTGTGACAACTTCAAAAGCAAAGCCCGCAAGCAGTCAGTTTACTGATTTTGAGCTTGAGCTTAATGCATTGATCCGTAAGCAGTATCCGCACTGGCAAGCGCTAGATATAAGTAAGTTAGAGGGCTAGCCGTGTCAGAGCTGTGGGTGTTATCAAGCATACTGTTTGTCCTTGTTGCAGCCTTAATGGCTGGAATATGGACACCCGCAGCCCTGTTTTTTACGGCAGCATTAACCACTTACCTGCTTGGTATGGTGGAGTTGCAAACGGCACTTGCCAGTTTTACTAATGCAGGCTTAGTGACGTTAGTGCTGATCATTCTGTCGACGACAGCGCTAGAGAAAACTTCGTTGCTGGGCAAACTGAGCCAAGTGGTGGGTCAAGGTTCGTTAGCATCAACTATGGCAAAGTTAGGCTTTTCAACCGCGATATTGTCTTCGTTTACCAATAATACTGCGGTGGTGTCATCCTTAATTGGCGTGGTGAGACGCAATCAGTCGCACGCACCCGCTAAGTTACTATTGCCATTGTCTTATGCGGCTATTCTCGGCGGCACCTTAACGTTGATTGGCACTTCTACCAACCTTATTGTTAACTCCTTTGTTGAAAATGCAGGCCTAGTCCCCCTAGGCTTTTTTGAGTTTTCACTGATTGGTGTAGTGATAGTCACGCTTGGCGTTGGTTTACTGGTATTACTTGCCAATGTGCTGCCCGATAGACGTGAAGAAAGCGCAGAGGAAAGCTTACCTTACCTGCTTGAGGCGCGTGTGGCTAAACAGTCGCAGTTGATTGGTAAGAGTGTGCTAGATAACCGTCTACGTGCATTGAAAAAACTCTACTTAGTAGAACTTGAGCGCAGTGGAATACGTATCTGCCCGGTCCCTCCGCATCTTGTGCTGCAAAGTGAAGACATATTACGCTTTGGTGGTGCTGTTGAATCTGTAGAATTATTGCATCAGTTTGATGGACTTGAATGGTTTGGTAAGCAGCAAGCGAAAGGGCAGAATCTGATTGAAGCAGTGCTTTCACCCACATCAAAACTGGTTGGAGCCTCGTTAAAGGCATCCAAATTTAGAGAGCGTTTTGATGGTGCCGTGCTGGCTATTCGTCGTGGCCATGACCCGTTAAAAGGTGGCCTTGGTGATATTGAATTACAAGCGGGTGATGTCTTATTGATTACCCCTGGCGATAGTTTTAGCCATAACGCTAAGCTGGCCTCTGATTTTGTTGCGGTAAGTGGTTTAGATTTGAGTGTGCGGTTAGATAATAAACGCAGTCGTTGGGTGCTCGGCGGCTTCGTATTAACCATTTTTGCCAGCCTTATAGGCGCTATGCCTTTGATTAAAGGCTTACTGCTACTGTTGATTAGCTATGTCGCTATCGGCGCAGTGAGCTTAACAGAGTTAAAGCGACGCTTTCCTATTGAGCTGGTTGTTATTGTAGGCAGTGCACTTAGTTTAGCTAATCTGATGTTATCGACGGGGCTGGCAAATGATATCGCTAGTTTTATCTTAACGTCACTCAATGGGTTTGGTGTTTTTGCCGCTTTTGTCTGTGTGTATTTTTTAACGTTACTGCTAACAGAGCTTATTACCAATAATGCGGCTGCAGCACTCGCTTTCCCAGTGGCTTACGCCATCGCCTTGAATTATGGCGTCGATACTCGGCCATTTATTTTAGCGGTTGTGTTTGGCGCGAGTGCGAGTTTTATTTCGCCTTACGGTTATCAAACTAACCTAATGGTTTATAGCGCGGGAAATTATCGTTTTAGCGATTTTTTAAGAGTGGGAATACCGTTATCGGTATTGTACTCGTCGATAGTCATTATTTTAGTGCCAATGCTGTTCCCGTTTTAGATTTTAGTCAATCCTAAGCGTGTTACCTGATAGCTTGGCACATTGTTATTTATTAGATTAATGTTTTTGGAGTGGTTATGTCTGACATCGTTTGGCACCAACATAGTATTGACCAAGAGTCTCGTGCAAAGCTGAAAGGGCAAAGCCCTGTACTGCTTTGGTTTACCGGGCTTTCTGGCTCTGGTAAATCAACGCTAGCTGGAGCATTAGAGCGGGCACTGTATGATGCTGGTTTTCATACTTATCTGCTTGATGGTGACAACGTGAGGCACGGCCTGTGTAAAGACCTTGGTTTTAGTGCTGATGATAGAGACGAGAATCTTCGCCGTGTCGGTGAGGTGGCTAAACTCATGGTTGATGCCGGTTTAGTGGTTTTATCAGCCTTTATCTCACCGACTAAAGAGGAGCGTGAGCGCGTTCGCGCCCTTTTTGATGAGGGACGCTTCATTGAGGTTCATGTGTCTACGCCGATTGAGGTGTGTGAAGCCCGCGATCCTAAGGGGCTTTACAAAAAGGCGCGAGCGGGAGAAATTAAAGACTTTACTGGGATCTCTGCGCCATACGAAACCCCAACGGCGGCGGAGCTGACCATAGATACCAATAAAGGTGATTTAGCATCTCAAGTTAGCGCGTTGCTCGACTATCTAGCTGCGATTCAAGTGATTGACGGGGCTAAGCTAAAAGCGGCGGGTTAGTGTTTCACTCAAGCTGAATTGAAAACAATGCCATACATGGATTCATGTATGGCATTTTGTTTATAGGGCGACTGAGTTCTACACAGCGACTTAATTTGAAGAGAAAAATTCTATTTGAGATATTAGATTCTATGAGATCTATAAAAGTGGTTAAGTTATGTTTTACTGCAAGGCCCATTGTTTACAAAGAGGCAAATTAGATATGCTAATTTGTTAATTTTGATAAATTAAGTTATGTCTACTAGCGGAGAACCTTGGTCGATGCCCGAACCAGAAAAATCGAGAATTGAATCTTTTGAGACTGGGCAAGAACTTGCCGCTTGGCTCAAACAAAATCACGCAACTGAAACAGAGTTGTGGGTAAAGATATTTAAGAAAGGTTCTAAGGTTCAGAGCGTGACTTGGGATGATGTGGTAGTAGAGGCTTTATGCTGGGGCTGGATAGATGGCATAAAGAGGTCGCTTGATGAGCAAGCTTACCTTCAACGTATTACCCCAAGGAAAGCTCGCAGCAGCTGGTCTAAAAGAAATACTGAACATGTCGAACGCTTGATAAGTGAAGGGCGGATGAGGGAGCCTGGCTTGTTACAAGTCTTAGCTGCTAAAGAGGACGGGCGCTGGGAGAGTGCTTATCGTGTCAGTGAGATGGTGGTGCCTGCAGACTTCTTAGCTGAACTAGAGGCTCTGCCGCAAGCCAAGCAGTTTTTTGAAACGCTGAATAAATCGAGTCGTTATGTAATCGCTCATGGCCTGACAAGTGCTAAGAAACTCGAAACCAGACAGAGACGATTTAGCAAGTATATAACCATGCTTATTAATAAAGAAAAACCCTAAATAATTAACGTTCGAGATAACTGCTTTCCAATAAAGGAAACTCGTTATTTGTTCTTGAAGAGCAGTCGTTATGGCCAATGGCTTTGACTAATTAACGCAGCATCAGTATGCAGAGGAAGTATGTCGATAATAGATACAAGAGTCATAGATTCAGTCATTCTGGATGATGAGGATAAAAGCGTTGTTTTGCTAATAACAGATCACCTTGACTGGCAATCTCCTAAAGGACATTTACTTTCACTGCAGCAGAAACTGAACACGTACATTGAATTTGTCGAATCAAAACAAATTCAAAATGAGTATCCCAAGGCTGTGGGCAGAGACATATCAATTGTGGTTGCGTACCAATATGATCTTATTGAGCCTGCTGTCGTCTTCTATGAGCAAGCGGCAAAGTTTTTGTTGGAAAAAGCTAATATCAAACTTCTTTATGCATTTGAGCAATGTTGAGGGCTTTAGTCATACTCTTGTTGAGTCGCTAAGTAATTGTTATACATTGCTAATCAATCCGAAAATCTTGGGCAAATACCGCTTTTAACGCTTTGATATAGCTGGTGTCAGTATTGAAGTGGATCAACTGCGCAAGTTCATCGCCTACTGGCGTAAAACGATAATAACTAAAGAACAGCTGACCACTTTTTGGTGTGAGCTTTAGCTTGATGTTACTGAGCGCAAAGTTAATCGGCTTTTTACTACTAAGTAGACCTGTTTCTAGTTCACTGCGGTGTAAAATTCCGGCCTCAATCAAGGTTAAAATATTGGAGTAGGGTAAACCAAACTGTGATAACGCTATATTGGTTTGGGTGGGCTTCTTAAATAGATGACCTAAACCACCGGCATGCTTAAAGCCAATGACTAGCTTCAATTTGCTCTCATTATTAACCAGTACTGACATCCCTAAGGCTTTTTCCAATATTTGCGCTTCTTTGTGGGTTAGCTGCTTTAAGGTGGTTAATGTACGGAGGCTAAAGTTACCCGGGTTGGTGATCTCGCTGGCTAAAATACGCCCCCAAAGCTCCTGCATTTTGCGATTGTGGATCTGCTCCGCAAGCTGAAAGAATTGGTGCGCCCAATCGGCATCAAGATCCATACCGGTTACATCAGATGGTGTTTGGCTTATGGCAATCTTATAGATGGTTTCTAAATTTGATTGGTACTGGTTAGCGAGCTTTTGCGCTCTATACGCGCTGCGTTCGGTAATAGAAGCACTACTTGGCCGGTAATCACCTTCGCTGCTGAGTCCAAGCATTCGCCCGAGCAGCAATGCTTTCTTTCTTGCTGACACATCGGCTGACTTAGCGCTATCAATCACAGTTGGTTTGTCTGTATGCGCTTTTGTGTCTTGAACTGTTTCAACCATCAGCCGAGTCCTTTGTAAATATTACAGTTATCTTTATGCCGAACAAGTGGTTCATTGTCTAGCTATTTATCTGCATTAACCAGAGGTGCTAGCTTGCCAAATAGTGCCACCTCTTCACCTCTTTGTGGGTGACGGGGCACATTTACCGCAAGGATCAATGAGCAGACTGCAAAGCCTGCACCGATGTAAAATACTAGCGCCGGTGAGGTTAGCCACAACAAGCCTAGCAGTGCAGGGATCACCACCGCTGCAATATGGTTGATGGTGAAACTGACTGACATAGTGGCGGCAATATCTTTGGGATCGGCAATTTTCTGAAAGTAAGTTTTTACTGCAATCGCCATCGCAAATAAAAGATGGTCAATCACGTAGAGCGCAGCAGCTACTTCTGCGTGCTCAACTAGCGCATAGCTGACAAAAACCAGTATTAAACCAACATATTCAATCGTGAGTGCATTACGCTCACCAATACGACCAATGAAGCGGCCTATGGCTGGTGCAAATAACAGATTTACCACGTAATTGATTAAGAATAGTGAGGTGATCTGGCTGATACTGTAGCCAAATTTTTCAACCATCATAAAGCCTGCGAATACCATGAAGATCTGTCTTCTGGCACCGGAGAAAAAGGTCAGCATGTAATACAGCCAGTAGCGTTTTCTGAGAATGATTTTCTTGTGTTGTACTTCCCCCTGAGGAAACGTCGGGAAATACAAAGTGATGGTGATGACCATCACTAGCCCTAACACACCGATGATGGCATACATCCATTGGTAATCGAGCTGTAACCAAGTCATGATTATCCAAATACTGCCATAACCCATCAAAGCTGCAGCGCTTCGCCAAGCGAGAGCTTTTCCTAAAAAGGCAGCGGTGTTTTTCTTTTCTACCCATTGCAGTGTTAATGATTGATTAACTGTTTCAAAGTAGTGAAAGCCAATCGACATCAATACCGTGGTGATATATAGCCCCAGCACTTGTGGGAAAAATCCGGTTATCGCAACTCCCACGCACAATAAGGTTAGCGATAATAAAGCAAAGGTTTGCTCTCTGATTAGCAGCAGTACAAAGATAGCAGTGAATGCTAGAAAACCTGGAACCTCTCTCAAGCTTTGTAAAATTCCTATCTCAGCACCAGTAAACTGTGCGCGTTCGATAACAAAATTGTTAAGCAGTACCTGCCAGACGGCAAACACCAGTGACATGATGAATGTCATCCAAAGTAATAATTTTTGCGGGTTATTCTTCATTGAAACGATCCATGTACTACGGCGAAAGGATGAGCAGTATATACCCAATTAACATTAAGCAATACAAAGATGTGAATGCCTAAAAATACTCTCGCTTTTCGGACGCTAGATCCTTAGCTGCATTAATCACGCTGAAGTTCTCCATTTTTACTTGCCCTAATTTCGGCTTTGTAATCTAACGAGTTGGGCATGAGTTGCTTACACAAAACCTGCTTTGCAACGTGGTAAGTGTTCAGCTTCGACTTGGTGTAAGTGCTTTTTACACAAGTACATATTAAGCGCATATTGGTTGTGATATTACCAATGTAAAGCCTTATGTATGATCCACTCTCAGGCACTATTTTTAGTTAACAAGTTTGTAATAGCTAAATAATTACAGGTTTCACCAATTTAATCTCCACTGCCATTTTCAAATTTATCTGCTATGCATGTCATATTAAACTATTGAAATATAGCGGTTTATTGTTTGAATTGATAAGTGTTACCGCTGTTAATTTGCTTTGGCTAATGTAAGTTTAATGTAAATTATATTGTAAAGAATAATGCAAATCGTTCTCATTTAATGTAGTTTGGCGGCAATTATTAGGGATGCTGGTTTCCAGCAAGAATCAATCGAGAGCCGTTTTATGAAAAACATGTCAAAACATGTGAAGCTAAATCTACTGGCCGCCACTATCGCTGGAGTATTCAGCGCCAACGCCATGTCTGCAACTGATCCTGAAGCGTTAGCCGCTGCGATTGCTAAGCAAGAAGCTGAGCTGGTGGCATTGAAGGGGCAACTTAAAGAGTTGGCTAAGCAACAGCAACAGCAAAATGCTCAGGCTGAGCAGCAGAAACGACAGCAGGTGGAGCAGCAAGCTGCTATTGAAACGGTTCAAGCTGAATCAAGCAAACTAAGTAAATTCTCTTTTAAGTCTTACGGTAGTGTCATCTATACCAATGATGAGTACTACGACAATGTTCAAGACACTACGCCTGAACGTCGTGGGCGCTTCGATTTAGAGCGTATTGTGACTGAGTTTGGCTATCAGTTTAACGATGAGTGGGACATGGAAGTTGAAATTGAATATGAGCATGGCGGTACTGGTTCATCTCTAGAGTACGACGGCTTTGATGAATTTGGCGAGTTTGAAGCTGAAGTCGAAGCTGGCGGTGAAGTTATGATAGAGAAAGCGCAAATTCGTTATCGCCCAAGCGATGCGTTTGGCGTTAAGTTCGGTAATATCCACCTACCTGTTGGTTTGAGTAGCACCCTACACAAGCCTAATCAATACCTTACTGTTCAGCGCCACAAAAGCGAGGCTGCAATGCTTCCAGCTGTCTGGAATGAAAACGGTATTGGTGTTTTTGGTGAAATCGCTAACTTCCATTATCAAGCGCAGGTTGTCAGCGGTTTAAATTCTGAATACTTCCGTACTTACGATTGGGTTGCTTCTGGTCACCAAAAACGCTTTGAGCATGTTAATGGTGATGATCTGGCATACGTCGTACGTTTAGATTACGGCAATTTTAAAAGCGGTTCTGCTGTCGGTGTTTCGTATTACTACGGTAATACCAGTGGTAATCGTCATAAAACTAACAAGATGAGTGCCGATGGTACCGTGGGTATTTTATCTGTTGCTGGCGCCTACGTTGAAGGTCCGTGGATCCTTCGCGGTCAATATCTTAACGGGACCTTGAGCGACTCTGATGCCATTACTCAAGCGAATAAAACGACTCCAGGTTTGAAGCCGGGCAACTTTGCTCAACTAGGCAGCGAGTCTGAAGCTTTCTTTGTAGAAGCGGGCGTTGACTTAAGCCACTTTACCTCAATTCCAGTCACTATTTTTGCCAATATCGATTATTCAAATCCGCTTAAAGAGGTTGAATCGGGCATCGCCACTAAGCGATACGAAAATACCTGGATTAGCGGCGGTATCAACTATTTCCCAATTCCAGAGATTGTCATCAAGGCTGAAGCGGGTGTGCAGCAAGTTGCTGTGTCTTCAATCCCTGATACCAACTTTTTTGCGCTGGGCGTGGGCTACCAGTTCTCGCTATAAACAATTAAACACAAGTTAACTAAATCAAATTATCTAAGTTAAAAAAATGGAGTTTTTAATGAAACAATTTACTCATTCAGCGGTTGCTGTCGCGTTAATTTCTGCACTTGCTGCATGTGGTGGTTCTGGTTCTGACAGTACACCAACAACTGAACCTGATAACTCTTTCTCTTTCGATGCCACTGAGATGGTGACCAACCTTACAGAGGACGTCATCGTTGCTGGTTACAATGACTTAGCGGGCGAAGGTGAAGCTTTGTTACTCGCAACTCAAACATTGGTTGCAACCCCTACCCAGGCGAATTTAGAAGCAGCACAAGATGCATGGAAAGCGGCGCGTCAGCCTTGGGAGCAAGGTGAATCGCACATCTTCGGCCCAGTAGACTCAATGGGGATTGATCCACATTTAGATAGCTGGCCTTTGAACACCATTGATTTAACCACTGTTCTTTCTACAACGACAGGTTTTGATGCTGAAACCATTAAAAGTTGGAATGATGACGTGCAAGGATTCCATACTATGGAATACCTATTATTTGGTGATGGTGTCGCTGATAACACTAAAGCCATTGCAGATCTAACGGCCAACGAACGTGACTATTTAATGGGGCTTGCTGAAGTATTCCGTGATTACACTAAAGACCTGGATGATGCATGGGTTGTTAGTCATGACGCTAGCACGGGCAAAGCTTATGGTGAATTGCTTAAAAACCCTGGTAGTGATGGCAACACATTTTATAGCTCAAACGTCGGTGTAGTTGAAGAGCTAATTAACGGCATGATTGGTATTGTTGATGAAGTGGGCAACGGTAAAATCGCCGACCCATTTGGTGATACTGCCGCTAAGGCTGATACCTCAAAAGTTGAGTCGCAATACTCTTGGAACTCGCTAACTGACTTTAGTAATAACATCATTGGTGTACGTAATGTCTACCAAGGTGAGCTGACTGGTGCTGCAGACAAGCAAGGTATTGTTGATTTCGTTGCTGCGGCAGACAAGGACTTAGCCACGCGTGTAGGCACTGAAATTGATAATGCTATTTTGACTATTCAAGCGATTGAAGGCTCAAATGACATGCCGTTCCGTCAAGCTATCTCTGATACTGAAGGTCGCACCCGCATCGAAACTGCAGTAGAAGCATTAACAAAGCTGCAAACAAGCCTAGAGTCAGATGTACTTCCACTACTAAAGACGTGGAAAGTGTAAATAAGTGACTTTTAAAAGGCATAGGGAGTCTCTCCCTATGCCTTTTTTATGTAACCACCGGCATTTAGGTTTGTAGCTGCTAGGTAGCCTCACAAGCTAAATCGACGGTAGAACGTGTGTGGTAACAAAATGCGAAATAAAAATTATAAATTTAGATCAAATTCTATCAAGCTTAATGCTTTAGCAATCGCTACAATATTAAGCTTGTCGGCATGTGGCGGTAGCGGTGATGATGAGACGACACCTACACCGGAAGAGAAAATCTATCCTGCCTATACTGATATCACAGCCAGTGGCGGTGATACCACAACCTATGATGCTTCCGAATCTGGCCATGGTTTCTCAACACCAGCACCGAATTTAACTGATGAAGAGCTGGCGTTACATTTGGATGGTGACCTTGGCTTTGAAACCGCTTTTACAACCGCGCCGAACCCGGCACATCCAGATTTAGATGGTCTTGGTCCAGTATTTAATAATGCCGACTGTAACTCTTGCCATCAACGTGATGGTCGTAATTCAACGCCGCAAGTTACCGCAGGCGAAACTCGAGTTAAGCTGGGCTCTGAAGCTGGTATTTTTCTAAGGATAAGTAAAGCGCCTGATGAGCCATGTGTTACAGGTACTGCGGCAAACAACTATTGTGCACCCATTGCAGTACCAGATTTTGGCGGTCAGTTATTTCATCGTGGCGTGTTAAAGGCGCGCTCAGACTGGCAGCAAAATATGTTTATTGGCCAAGCAGATGTCTACCTGTCCTATGAAACTAAAACAGTTACCTATAGTGATGGCACGAGTGTGACCCTAAAGAAACCACTGTTTAATGTTGAGAACCCTTACGATGCACCTGGGGAAACTAAATCAAGCTCAAATGTGACCTCTAATCTGCTTCAAGACGATGTGCTTATGGGCTGGCGTAATGGCATGCCAGTGTTTGGCTTAGGTCTTTTAGAAGCTATTCCTGAAGCCGATATTGTGGCAAATGTTGATGCTGAAGACAGTAATAACGATGACATTTCGGGGCGTGCAAATTACGTATTTGATGCGGTAAAAGCGCAAAGTGGTGATAGTCACCCGGTATCGTTAGGTCGCTTTGGTTGGAAGGCCAATACACCAAGCGTCAGAGTACAGTCATTAGGTGCATTGCGTGGCGATATTGGTATTACTAATCCGTTATTTCCCGATGAAAGCATTAAAGGCACCGCGCTGCATGATGATTACCTCGTACGTACCGGCTTTACCGATACTGGAGAGGGGATCGATGGTGAACCTGAAGCCAATGCTGAATTTAGTGACTCAGTCGTGTTTTACGCTGAAACATTAGCGGTTCCAGCAAGACGAAATGTCACAGACCCAAATGTTCGAGAAGGTGCGCGTCTGTTTGAGCAACTTAACTGCAGTGGCTGTCATACGCCTAGCTTTGTCACTAAAGCCTCGGGTGATATTGGTGGCACAGAGATGATTGCGGGGCACAAGAGCCAGACCATCTATCCTTTTACTGACATGCTATTGCATGACATGGGTGACGAGCTGGCGGATGGTCGTGCTGATTTTCTTGCCGACGGTAATGAGTGGCGAACCCGTCCACTATGGGGAATAGGCTTGACCCAAACTGTTAATCCTCAAGCTGGTTTCTTACATGATGGCCGAGCAGCAACGCTGGAAGAAGCTATTTTATGGCATGCTGGAGAGTCGCAGCAAAGTACTGATGACTTTATGGCGCTTACGGCAACAGAGCGGTCTCAAGTTATTGATTTTTTGATGTCTCTCTAATCTAAGGCTGTAACAATCAAAGGGAATACATTTTTGTGTATTCCCTTTTTTAATTTTGTGAGGTAGGTAAAGTTAAAACGGCTTATCGCTTGGAAGCTCGTGATCTGATTCAATTAAAAATACTCGATTTTCACCTATGATTAACCCAATTAAATTTTACCTATAGGGGAGCATCTGGTGAGCAATATTCTTATCGTTTATTCAAGCGTACATGGCCAGACCCGCAAAATTTGTGCTTATCTTGAAAATAAGCTGGTAACTTTAGGCAATAAAGTTAAAGCCGTTAGTATCGATGAAACCGTTGATTTGGCCGCGTTTGACAAAATCATTATCGGTGCAAGCATTCGTCATGGTAAGCATAACCCCGCTGTTTATGACTTTATTGAAGCCAATCAAACCCTGCTAGAACAGAAGCCTAGTAGTTTTTTCTCAGTCAGTTTGGTTGCAAGAAAGCCATTGAAAAATACAGCAGAAACGAATCCTTACATGCAGGCCTTTATTGAAAAGTCTCCATGGCTTCCTGAACTAGTAGAAGTGTTTGGTGGTAACCTCAATTACCCAAGTTATGGTGTTGTTGATAGAAGCATTATTCGCTTTATTATGTGGATGACTAAAGGGCCAACTGAAGCTGATACTAATATCGAATATACCAATTGGCAAAAAGTAGAGGCTTATGCTGATAATGTCGACCAGCTGACGGTCTAATTTGTTGTTTTGAGGCGTTAAGTTACCAATTTGAGGTGAGAATGGCTAAATCAAGATTACAGAAAGTTCTGAACGTTTTCGTTGCGCGTCAGCACATCATGATTATTATTAGCGTTGCTTACCTCATCTTGACCAGTGGTTGGATCTTGATGGGGCGGAGTTTAAGAAATAATGCCAGCCTCTGGGATCTTAGCCATGTTTATCTTGGATTGTTCGCTGCTGTTCTCGCTGTTTCATTCTTAATTACCACATGCCTAAAGGGAAAGTGGCGTCAGTACTTTCCTTGGCTAATCGCAGATTTCTCACAACTAAAAAGTGATTTACAGGGGCTGGCAAAAGGTAAGGTACCGATTGCGGGTGGCAGAGGTCTGTTTAGTATTGTTGAAGGCCTAGGGTTGCTATTATTTTTAGCTGTGGGGTTTACGGGAGTATTGTGGTTTGTAACCCAAGGCTCTAGCGACGCGCTAATGTGGCGTAGTTACCATATCGTTTGTGCTAAAGGTTTTATTGGCTTTATCGTGGTGCACGTTATCTTCGCTTGTTTACATCTGCTCGACTTTATCCGTAACTAATTATCGCTAATACTGAAACAAAGCTTTTATCTTTAAAGGCTTTAAACTAACTTATCCCTATGGACTCGTTAGTGAAGGGTAGGCGTTTGCGGCCAAAGGTTATTCAGCTTATTGATGATGCAAAACTGGGTGGTGTTAATATAGCACTAGAAAGTCTTGCGGCCTCAAAACTGAAACATGAGTTTCAATTCCAGTTAGTTCACACTCAACTTAACCTGCCTAAATTTAGTCACTATGACGCATCCGTTATAGTGATCCACGCTGCAATGAGTTGGAAAAAAATACCTGCACTTTTAGCATTGAAAGTCGCCAATTGGTCGACGCCTATCTTGTATCAAGAGCATCATTATAGCCGTGAATTTGTTGGCCATTGTGTGGACAATCCTACCCGTTTTAAATGGATGCTCAAACTTGGTTATGCCGTGGTCGATAAGGTGCTTAGTGTTTCTAATCAACAGGCTGATTGGTTGGTGAGCTTTTGCCAGCAGCCTGAAAGTAAAATAGCTCGAGTTGGGCAGGCTAAAGAGTTAGCTTTGTTTAAGGCTGTCGCTAAGGGGGAACGTCATAGTCCGCTGCGGTTGGCCGCTTATGGACGGCTGACTAAACAAAAAGGTTTTGATTTATTAATCAAAGCGATTGCTCATTTCCCTGATACCGAAGTCACCTTAACTATTGCGGGTGATGGTGAAGATAAAGAGGCACTACAACAGTTGGTTGAGTGTCAGTCGCAAGTCCGATTTATTGGCGAAATAGAGGATGTAGCCAGTTTTCTGAGCACTGTTGATGTGGTGGTGATCCCTTCTCGCTGGGAACCTTTTGGGCTCACTTGTATGGAGTCCGTTGCTGCTGGCAAACATGTTATTTTACCCGCAATTGATGGCTTAGCCGATCAATTACCTGATTCTGAAGAGTGCATAGGCTTTGAGGTTATTACCTCTTTGTCTGTAATTGGGATCATCGAGGCGATAGACAACGTAAATAAGAGAACTGACATAGGTGTTAGCGAGAGTCAACGCCATGCAACCGAGCTAGCTTGGGAAAACATGCTGGAACGGTGGCGGCAGTTATTAATCCAGTACAAATGAAGCTATTTTAGCGGGTACAAATACAAAAAAGGCGCCTTTAGGCGCCTTTAACATAAGTAAATGGTTACTTATGTTCTACCGCTAGGTAGTTGATTAGGTCGATAAGCTCACCAAGAGTACGGACAGAACTCATGTTAACGGCATATTTGTCGTTAACCACGAATGCTGGAACGCTTTGTACTCTAAACTCTTGCTGCTGTGCGCGCCATAAAGCGAGTTTAGCATTAGTTTCTTTACTGTCCGCAGCTGCATCATATTGCGCGCTATCTACGCCAAATTTGGCGAATACAGCTTTGATGTCGTCACGGCTTTTTAACGGTTCGGCATGTTTATGTCCTGGAGCGCTATGGTCGTGCTTTTCACCATTGTCGCCCTGAATAACCTTAAACATAGCATCAGTAAGTGGCTTTGGGTTATCTAAGGTTTGAATCACTGCAAGAGAGCGCATGACTTCAGTGTTGATTTCAGTGTTTGCAAAATCAACATGTTTGCTGTCAAAGGTTACTTGTTTATTTAGATTGGCTTTAATGTCTGGTAGGTACATCTTTTCCATATTGAAGCAGTTACCGCAGTAAAACGAGTAAAACTCAGTCAGTTTAGGCTCACTACTTGGTGCTTTATTTGTAACAACAGTGAAGTGTTTACCTTCAACGAATTGTGCTGCAAAGCTGCTCATAGGAGCGACTACTAGGGTTAGTGCTAAAGCGATATGTTTAATCAAGCTAATGTCCTCAAAGTGACCTTGGTCTTTATCGACAAGGTTATATAGTAACGAAAAATACAGGTATTAAGCGTCCGTTACACTAATTTATATAGTTGTTAAGAATAAAACCAGATGCTTAATTATGACTTAATTTTTCCTTTCTGACATGTACTAGAGTGTGACATATATAATGCTTTAGACGGGAATCGAAACTTTTCATATTAAAGTTTGTAGTGCTTCACAATCTAGATTGAATTCCTATAGATTTTTTATTTTGTCAGGAACTTTATGGCATTAGTGGACTATATAACATTAACCTGCAACGGTTACGTTTCAGCTGATGCCATGGTTCAATATTAATAATTTAAGCTTTTCATAGACATCACGACTAAGATTAACCTGATTAAGCTAGCGACTTGTGTTAAATTTTAGCCAGATATTGAGTTTTTACTGTTGAGCCGAAGCGCTCTGGGTTAAAACCAAAAAGTCATGTTGGGGGAAATGGATTTGAATACAGCATCATATTTAGTTATAGGTTCGATGGTATTTACTGGAATGGGGCTGACTGCCAAAGCTGAAGGTACTGATTGGCGAATTGCTTTTGGTGGCCATAATACCATTGTAGAGCAGGTTGACTCACATACTCTGGGCGCCCATGCTGGCTTTTTTGTTGAGCATGTCACTGAGTCTGATATTAGCTGGAAAGGTAATATCGATATTTTTATCGATGACGATAAAGATAAGCTCGACCCTGACCATATCCCTATTTGGTTCCAAACCGCTTGGTCAGTTGATGGTAATTTGTATCGCTTTTCACCGACAATGAATCTGCAGTGGCAGGTGACTCTGGATGGTAAGCGCAATACGGTAAGCTCGGTAGAAAAACAATCGAAACTATTTCCAGCCATTGTCGCTCGATTCGATAATCAAAAGTTTTATGCCGGCCTAACGCTAGGTGGTGGTCATTATATGCTTGAAATTGATGATGATGTGCCAAGAGAGCGTGGCTATGATCGTGAAGACTTTCAAAATAAAACTGGCGCTTATACTGTTGCGGCAGATACCCAGATAATGCTGGGGGAGTCGTTTGATATCTATGCGGGCGCTCAAACATGGAATGATGGTAGCGACTGGCTAGAAAATAAATACTCAGCTGTTTTTAGCTATCACTCCGATAGCTGGATTGAAGACAGCGAGGTAAAGCTTAGTATTGAGCACAGTGAATACAACTTAGATCCATTTGATAATCGCGACAAAAACGATGCTGACTATTTAGCTATTTTGCCTTGGGATAACGACACGTTAGTTCGAATATATGTCGACATGCCTTGGGGTTAAGTGACGTTTTAAAATAATAATACTAAGAGCTGCCAAAGGCGGCCTTTAAAGTGACATCACTGTCTTTGTGTGAGCGCTATGAAAACCTTTTCTTTGTTAGTTTTACTGTTTGCCACACTAGTGGGCGTTGTCATTTCAGTGGCCATAGGTCAAAGGCTGTATGTGGAAGAAACTCAAGCTATTGAGGTTGAGTTTAGTCACGATATTGATGATAAAGCTCGGGTGTTGGAACAGGAGGTTATGCTTAATATTGAAGTTTTGCATGCGCTAAAAGGCGTATTTATAAGCTCTGAAAATGTCAGTCGTGAAGAGTTTCATCAAGTAGCCACTAGTTTTCTTTTGCGTCATCGTAATATTCAAGCTTTAGAATGGGTGCCAAAGGTTACTGCTGATGAACGGGACTCTTTTGAAAATAACCAACAGCGAACTGATCCAGACTTCGAAATTGTGGAAACATCGGTTAGTGGCGATTTAGTCGCAGCCAAGAAACGCAGTTACTACTTTCCTATTCTTTATATGGAACCTAGTTTTGGCAATGAAAATGCGCTGGGCTTTGACTTTGCTTCCAATTCTAAACTTATCCCGCTACTCAATGACTCAAGAGATCTTGGTACACCTATCGCGACTGGCGGTGTGGACCTTACTCAGGTTTACGGGCAAAAAGCGGTGGTTATTTTTCTTGCCGTCTATGAAGGTGAATCTAATACGCTAACTAAACGCCGAGAACGGCTTATAGGGTATGTCACCGGCGTGTTCAGAATTGCAGATATGTTCGATAGCGCGATAAAAAGAACTTGGGTGCAAGGGATCTATTACACCTTAGAAGATATTACCAATGATAAGCACCAAGCCCTTTATAGTAATTTGTCTGCTGACGTTTCAGCTACCTTACATCAAAGTCATAGTGAGATAGTTTATCAGCGGCCATTAACCCGTTTTAGCGGCCGGCAATGGCAAATTCATGCTATGCCAAGTGAAGGCTATATTGCAGAGCGACGAACTGCATTTCCCTATTTAGTTGCGCTGTTTGGCATATTAGGCTGTATGGTATTGGCCATCTATGTGTTCTTTATCATGAGGCACAGTCATATGGTTAATATGCAGGTACTTGGGCGTACACGAGATCTCAATGAGGCGAAGAAAAAGCTTGAAGCACTATCAATGACAGATAGTTTAACTCGCATCGGTAATCGTCGTTTTTTTGATGATGCTTTTGAGCGAGAATGGCAGTTAGCAATTAGGAACAAAACGCGGCTTGCGCTACTAATGATAGATATTGATAACTTTAAGAGTTACAACGATACCTATGGTCACCTTGCTGGAGATAAATGTTTAATTGAAGTGGCTAAAGCAATCGCTGAAGCTTTGCATCGACCTAGTGATGTGGCTGCGCGCTATGGCGGTGAGGAATTTGTGGTGATTCTGCCCCACACTCGTGATTGTTTATCACCCGCCCAGCGTTGCTGCGCAAATGTTGCGGCACTCAATATTGCCCACTCAAGCTCTACAACCCGCCCTTATGTCACTGTCAGTGTTGGAGTTACCAGTATTATCCCAACAGAGTCTGACGATATGGTTAAGTTTGCCGCTGTTGCTGATATGGCGCTTTATAAAGCTAAAGAAAATGGCCGTAATCAAGTGTTTGTTGATGCTGAGGCGATAATACCTAAAGCGCCGTAGTTTGGTCAGTCGTTAACTTATGCCGCGAAGGGCTGTGTTGTTAGTTTTTTAATACTGCAGTGAATTGATTCACTTGCTGCGATGAGCTGAACTTTAGTTATCATCAAATAGTAATTTAATTATATTTTGTTATGATTTAGTCAGTTTAATAATTTGATGAGATATCGATGTTGAATCCACTGTGGCTTAAAACGTTCGTTACGCTTGCAGAGGTTGGGCATTTTACTCGCACAGCCGAACAGTTGTTTATGACTCAACCTGGCGTTACTCAGCATATCAATAAGCTTGAGAACCAAGTTGGAACTTTACTGTTAACTCGCATAGGTAAAAGCTTTGAATTGACTGATGCTGGCTTGCAATTATTATCGTACGCTAAAACTAAAATCATCGAAGAGGAGCATCTACTGCAGATATTGCAGACTGATGAGCCCCATGCTGGAACGTGTCGCTTTGCTTGTTCGGGTGCCTTAGCAATGCACTTCTATCCTCGATTTGTCCAGTACCAGCTGCAACATGAACAGCTGCAGGTTGCTTTAGAAGCAGCCCCTAATAGCAGAATTATAGAGAGCATATTAGACAATAGCATCGATGTTGGCATTGTCACACAGCAGCAATCTTCGCTGGAACTGAATCAACTGTATTTAGGCAAGCAAGCGCTATGTTTAGTGCTGCCACCAAGCTTCAAAGGTCGTGAAATAACACTGACATTGCTGGAGGATATAGGCTTTATCAATCATCCTGACGGCCATTATTACGCCGAGCAACTGCTGAGTGCTCAGTTTGGCAATGAGTTTGTCGGTATGAGTAAGCTGAAGCAGCGTGGCTACATTAATCAGCTAAACCAAATTCTATTACCTGTTTCAAAAGGTTTAGGTTTTACCGTTCTGCCGCAGATTGTTGTCGATGAATATCCTGAGCCCTTGTTTATTGCTAATACTTTGTCTGAAGTGGCAGAAGAGCTATATATGGTCAGCAAAAAGCAACGTCAGCTGCCAAGTCGTTATCAATGGTTTATCGATACGATTTGTGAGCAGTTGACGCCACAGTAACGGTCAGCAAAGTTAGCTGTTACTCTGCGCCAACTCAGAGTCTTCACGTTTATGTTGTTGGATAAGGCGGTATTCAATGATGCTGGAGATGATAAACATCATCAAGTAGCCACAGCCCATGGCAAGTATCACCGCAACCACGTTATCAGTGAACATTCGTAAAATGTAAAACATCGCTATTAGCGTCACAACCCCAGCTACTCTAATCGACAAACTTTGTAAAAAGTGGCCATGAGCTTTGATGTAGGCCACCTGAAAGGCGTTAAGCATCATAAAGCCAAAGAACAGTGCAAAGTGCATCAATACCGGAGCTGCAGTCGCATAAGTCGATGGGAATACTAGTGTGACCAACTGTTTGCTGTAAAAAATCATAGCGAGAAAAAATACAGTGCTAATAGCAATACCTAGGGTGTAAAACCAGCGCCGCATTTGCGCTATCTGTTGATGCTGCCCCTGCCGTAGACATTGTGCTATTTCCGGCAGAATATATCGATAGACGGGGAACACAAACAATAGCGTCATGTAGGCGAACATGGGTCTCACAACAACTTGGAAATCACCGAGCTCATCAACGGTAAAGTAAGCGACGGTTAGCAAAACGGTGATGTAAATCATTAAAATGCTCGCGCCTACCTCGAGAGAGGACAGCATGCTTTTTTTCACAAAGCTGCGCATTTCAGGGTCTAGCTGCACTGGTGCAAGTGGCGTGGTGGCTATCTCTTTACGACGTTGAATAAACATATAAGCTGCTACGGCGATACTCGACAGCATTAAGCTAAAGAACAGTGATGAAACCGCGCTTTGTTGCAGTAAGTAATAACAGAATAGAAATAAGGTTATTTGTACCATAGGCTCTATCCATATTGCCTTATTTGCAATGTGGTACAACCGATACATACCTATTTGATTGGTGAAATAGACTTTAAAGCCCATTCCTAGAATGATACCGACTAGCTGCACGTATTCGACATCAATTTTGAGCTGATGCTTTATATAGGGCAGTACAATTCCCCAGGTGAGTAGTACCATTAATATCAATGAGTAACGGAAGATATTAGTAATGTCTTGCGCATTTTTAGTTTGCGAGAAACTCACCACCATAGAGGTTCGAAATCCGCTTAATAAGATTAACGACAGTGAGATGATATCGACAACGGTGTGGTAGAGGGCAAGATCGCTCTTAGCGACCCATTGAGCCAACCAGATTTTAAACGCTAGTCCAAGGGATATACTGGCGAGAGTAGCCCATATTGCCGATATAAAAGAGCGCTTTGCCCGTTCGAATGAAGTTTCTGACATAGAAGAATATAGCTCGCTGATAACGGCATGAGGTATTGATACTAGGCAGAAATATTACGTGACTATTATCAGCGCAGCAGAAATTTCGTTAAAAGGTGTGATCTTGTTAGAAAACTACTGACTAATTAATTAACCCAAGCAATTTTTATCCAGTAAGAGGAATTTCTGCGGCTAGTCTTTAGTCAAAAACATGTGGGCAAGCTGAGTAGTCATTGAAGCTATCATCCCAGCGGCGAACATCATTAGCGCGGCGCCAGCGGCTGTGCCAAAACTCCATTAAACAAGTGCCACCATCGAGTTCGACTAGAAAGGTATCTTGCTCTTTGACCTGGTCGTAAGGCGGATAGTCTTTATTGCGTCCCCAAGTAATACCACCGCGGGAATCGGCCCAGTGTTGCCAAAAGTCATCGATGCTAAGCCACTGCTCTGTAGGCTTATACCAAGCTACAGCTTCGCCTGAATGGATAATTACTTGGCCATGATAATCGCCTGTTCCTGCCGTGATTGCGGTTGCGCTAGCAGTTGATATCATAAAAAAGCCACTCATTAGTACAAATGAAACTAGTATAATTTTAATCATAAATATCTTTGGTTTGGCGAGAAATAGCTTTAAGTATAGTTGCATTTATTTACTTCTAAACCATCCGGTAATTGAAAGGCGTTGCATAGGAGTATAAGGGGGCAAATAGGTAACAGCATGAACATGACGAACATCAAATATCGTCATAGAGTTAAATTTTGGTGTCCAAGCTTCCCTTGGGGTGCCGTCATCTTGGTAAAATTGAAGTAAGCCGCCCCAGTCTGGATGCCATTGAGGGGTAAATCCAAGCACAAAAGCAAGAATTCTTCCTTCACGTTCAACCACGTCATTGTGTCGAGTTAGAAAGTTACCTGGCGTATAACGAGTACCTTGTGCACTTGCTAACTTTATATCTGAGCGTCCGGATATGTAACGCAGCTTTTCGAGGGCTTCTTCACTGTTGAGGTAGTTTTTTACTTCAATTAAGGGGCGCGGGCTTAAAGTATTAATCATGTGACGACCATACCAAAACCCTACGCCTTTAGAAGCATCACTATATAGATTCGAAAACAGTTGTTTACGATCTAGTTGAGACATTTTTGCTAGATCTTGTTCAGACGACTCAAGTGCACGACCTTGCTGAGTATAGGCATGTTTGAATTGAGTATTCTGGCCTAGGCTTTGACCTATAAGGCTTGCATGCTCTGGTGTCCAAATATTATTGACTGTGACTCTAAGGTCTTTTTGGTATTCAGCTTTAACCGCATCCCAGTCTACGCTGGTTGAAAATGTACTTTTCAATGTCTCTCCTTAGATTTTTCACTCGTTTATTTGTTTGCGTCTATACGGAATTTAACAGAATAATTACTTAATTAGGTGTGTTAAATGTTTGTATTTATAAAAGGTACCAGATATTACGGTTTTATTGGCGATAATAAGGTTATTTGTTTACCTTTGGTAAGGGGATATTCTGATTTTGTTTAAATGATGTCGAATATAAATTTTTAGTTGTAGGTTTTTGCGTGTTTCACGCATTGTTCATTAGGGGAATTAAATGGCTCTAAAATCCAATGTTAGCGTTTTTTGTAGCAGTATTTTTGCTATTACATTTTTGCCTTTTTTTGCACTTGCGGCACCAGCAGCTAATGTGAAAACTTCCATCGATAGAGCTGAAACCCCTGATAATGTGAAGGAAAAACTGCTGCTTCCCTATTTTTTTAACTCTGATTCTATGGGGCTTAATATTGGTTTAGGCGGTATGTTGAGTGGATATTTTCAAGACCAAATGACCATTGGTGGCACCGTCTTTGGTGGTGATGTAAGTCGGGGGGCGGGCTTAGGCGTTTGGAATTTTAAGCTGCCCAAAACCGAACGGTTTTTTTTAAGTACTTATGGTTTTCTTGGTTATTATCCTGATCAGCGTGCCTACGCTGGGGCTGGGCGGGAGTTTATTCCTGCAGGCACGCCATTACCGGGTAGTAACGACTCTACTAATTTACAGTTTTTAGAGGCGGATGGTTCTTCTAATTGGTTTGATATAAAACTTGAGTACGCATTGCCTATAGGGGCGACAAAAGATAAAGGCATGGTGGAATATAAGCTTGAAAACGGCTTATTAGTTTCAGAGCCGAGCGGCGGAGATAGTTGGAATCCGCTGGAAAGTGGGGCTACTGTGGTGGTACTACGGCAGTTTAATCGGTATCAAAGTTTTGAGTTTGCCGATGACGAACTTGATGGCACTATCCATGCCATCGAGCTGGGGATCTTGTACGACAATACTGATTTTTCAGTTAACCCATCTACTGGTAGTAGCCAGTACTTCTCAGTTTCACATGATGCTGCTTGGCTAGACTCTGATAATGAGTGGACCTTTGTGAATCTTGATATGAGTAAGTACTTCTCATTTGGCGCGTCAGAATATGCAAGCCAACGTATTCTCGCACTTAACTTTTGGACAGGGTACTCACCTTCTTGGGAGCTTGAATACGACGACCAAGGCGGACGCCAAGTTATCAACAATGCTCCATATAATGAAGGAGCGACTTTGGGCGGTTTCTACCGTATGCGCGGTTTTGACCAAAATCGCTTCCATGATAAAGCGGCCATTTATACCAGTGCGGAATACCGCTACACCTTAAAATACAACCCCATTGAAGACATCAATTGGCTTAAGTTTTTACGCTTAGATTGGTTCCAGGTTGTAGGGTTTGTAGAAGCTGGCAGAGTGGCTCCTGAGTATACCGCCAGTACATTACTGTCAGATCTAAAAGTAGATTACGGCTTATCGTTAAGGGCATTAACGGCTGGATTGGTGGTTCGTTTTGATATCGCTCACTCAGATGAAGCAACAAACGGCTGGGTTATGGTGGATCATCCTTTCTAGGTTTAATGGCTATATTAGGGAAGTGTTTTTGTTTCGATTAAATAGAATGAATGCAACGGTAATTTGTGTTATTCGTTCTAATATTTATTTGCTAACTTGAAGGTGATCAAAAATACTTTAGGTAAAACAGATGAACATAATTAAGCAATATCCAGCGCATAAAACCATGGACGGCGATGGGGTTAATATCACTCGAATCGCCGACTTTACGGGTAGTAATCTTGATCCATTCTTAATGATAGATGAGCTTAAATCTGCTGAGGAAGCAGACTATATTGGCGGTTTCCCTCCTCACCCACATCGCGGCATTGAAACCTTCTCCTATATTCTTAAAGGCGGCATGGAACATAAAGATCAACTCGGCAATGTAAAAACGATACAGGCTGGAGAGGTGCAATGGATGAGCACTGGCAGTGGGGTTGTTCATTCCGAGATGCCGTTAGCGGATAGTGATTATGGCCTACATGGTTTTCAAATCTGGCTCAATATGCCTGCAAGTGAAAAAATGCGTCCAGCCCGCTATCAAGATACGACGAGTACACCTATTCCAGAACTTAGAAATTCAACTGGAGCGCAAATTAGAGCACTCGCAGGCGAGTGGCAATTTGCGGGGCAGTCTGTTATTGCACCGATTCAAGAGCTGGCAGGTAATGCAGAAATAGCCGATGTTAACATTGAGGCAAACGGCAGTGCAGAGTTGATGTTAGAGCAGCATGCTTTTGTTGGTTTATACATCTATTCTGGAGAGTTGCTCGCAGCAGGAGAGGTTTATCGCGCGCAACAGCTATTGATTGTTGATGCAAGCAAAGTGATCAGCTTAACTGCAAGCAATGCTGGTGCGAGTGTGTTGCTCTTGGCTGGCACGCCTATTAAGGAAGATATTGTGCACATGGGGCCATTTGTGATGAATAGTGAAGCTGAGATACGCCAAGCTATCGATGACTATCAAAGCGGTCGTTTTGGAGAGATACCACCAGTCTAAAACTCAGTATTTTTGGAGCAAGCTATGCTGTCTCAAAGCTTGCTCCGTCAGTGTTTACAGCTTTGACGCCGGCATTATCTTTGCGCTAGTGACGAATTTAATCGGTGTTTTGTTAGGATTGTTTTTTGAGGGTGAGTAATTTTCCACTGGAAACTGGTCAAGCTTTGCTTGGGTCATATAGTTTTCAGGTGTGGTGCTAATTAGCTTTTTCTCGACCTCTTTTCCGTTTGAATCGATAGTGACTTCATAAACCCACTCTCCCGCACCCTTGGGCAACCATTTGGGTTTACTGTTATACATTTTGGGTTTTTTATATTGCACTACCCAATAGTTCGACATGTCGTCGACATTAATTTCAATCACTGCAGAGCTAAATACAGGCACTATTTCTTCTTTAGGTGTTGACTGGCAAGCCATAAGTGCGAGCGCCAGAATGACAAGGTAAATCTTGTTCATTTTCACTGTCCTTAGTGTGGTTATTTGATTATTGCTGGAAACGCTGCTTTTTTTCGATTTCACATTCATCAACTGGTTGAGGGTCATTGCTCCGGTCTGTTATCCAGCACTGGTCGTAAATAGAGCAGTAGCAAAGACTTATTTTTATATCGTTATCAATAGCCAGAAAGAGTTTGTTCTGAGCTCCTTGATATATTAGTGGTTGGATAGATTTTTCAGCGGGCAGGATTCGTTGACTAATATGTGACTGAGTAAATCTAGGGATTTCTGGAATTTCGTCCCATCTTTTAATTGATTTAGATTTGTATGTTACAGCAGCATACTTGATGATAGCGGGACCAGTCCCATTGTTGCTCACACCGTAACTAAAGCTCTGATCACTATAGCTGCGAAAAATCTCCAACCGAGGCCATACAGATGCGCGAGCATAGGCTCTATCTATATAAGCGGAGTAAATACCGACTACAGTAGTAACCACACTAATCAACAGCGCAGACAGCGCCACGATCATTTCGGGCTTCTTATACCACGAGGCTTCTTCCATGTTACAAATCTTCCTGTTTTAATATTCTTGTTGAGTTTTTACTTATTAAATTCAGCTGTATAGCGCAAAATATTACCACCTTGCTACTTGTGGCTACAACCCTATAAATCTGGGGGCGTTACGTTGCAGGTTTATAGAAAAGCGAGCAGCAATACTCGCTTTTATCTATCAATCTAATAGGATTTAATTCGCCCCGTTTAACGCTGATTATTCTCTATATCAAAGATCACTTCGCCGTCGACCCAGGTTTGCAGCACTTCAGCTTGCCAGATCTCGCTGAAGTCATCTTTGATGATATCGCGATCGATAAAGATGAAATCGGCTTTCATCCCTATATCTAAGCTGCCTATTTGATGCTCTTGGTGCGCTGAAAAAGCCGCCGCCGTGGTGAAGCTTGTCAGCGCTTGGCTGATGCTCATACTTTCATCTGCATACCAACCTTTATCTGGTTGGTTGTTATGATTTTGACGGGTGACAGATGCATGTAGCCCATAGAAAGGGTTGGCTGATTCCACCGGGAAATCTGAACCCGCGGCAATCACAGCATTGGCTTTAAGCAGTTTTTGCCACGCGTAGGCACCTTTAATGCGATCGGGCCCGACTCGGTCTTCTGCCATATTTTTATCGCTGGTGGCATGGGTTGCTTGCATAGAGGCAATAACACCCAGATTGGCAAAGCGCGGAATATCTTCGAGGCGGAGGATTTGTGCATGCTCTACTCGATGACGCAAAGCTTTAGTATTGGTTTGCTTAATAAGAGCCTCATAGGAATCTAGAACTAACTTATTGGCATGATCGCCAATAGCATGAGTATTGACCTGAAACCCTGCTTGCATTGCGGTTAACATATAGCTCTTAAGCTGTTTATCGCTATGGAGCAGCAGCCCTTTATGGCCATGAAGATCTGAATAATCTTCGATTAATGCAGCTCCTCTGCTACCCAATGCGCCATCAGCGGAAATTTTAACGCTGTTAAAATCGAGCTTTTGCGACGGATGGTGATACGGACCTTCTGCCATCAAATTATTGAATTGACTATCACCCGCTGCAACCATGCCATATACCCTAATCGGCATCTCATCTCTATTGGCTAAATTCTTATAGGCAGTAATGGTATTGCTGCCCACACCGGCATCATGAACACTGGTTAAACCTAAACGCGCAAGATCGGTCATTGCAGTTTTTAATACAGTTTCTTGCTCGCTGATACTCAGTGCTGGAATAGCTTGGCTTATCAAACTCATTGCATTGTCGATAAACACCCCGCTTGGCTCTCCATTCTCATTGCGTATTATCTCTCCGCCAGCAGGTGCTTTGCTGTCTTTGCTAATTCCGGCTAATTTCATTGCTGCACTATTCGCCCAACCTGCATGACCATCAACTCGTCTTAACCATACCGGTGTGTCAGGAAAGTGTTTATCCAGCGCCGCAGCAGTGGGGAAGGTTTTACTTGGCCACAAGACTTGGTTCCAGCCGCGCCCCTGCACCCAAGAAAGGTCAGGGTTTTGTTGGCGAAACTCGCGGGTGCGTTTTACGGCTTCAGCTTCCGACAAGCTGCCGCGCAGGTTGGTACGCATCAAGTTGAGCCCCCAACCAAGCACATGGCCATGGGCATCAATCAACCCAGGTAGCATGGTTTTACCATCGGCGTCGATGACCCGCATATCTGTGTTTATGTGGGGTTGTTGCTGGTTGTAGAGGCGGGTTATTTTGTCATCTTTGAACTCTATCGCGTCAAAAGTGCTGAGTTGGCCATTATTGATACTGTAGCCATTAACGTTTTTTATCAGAGTGGTTTGAGCATGGGCACTGCAACTTAATGCTAATAACGCAGGGTAAATCCATTTGTTGATATTTTTCATGACGTTCACTGTCTTAATTTGCTGTTGTTTTAGTTGGTATTATACCCATCCGACCTGAAAATGCAGGGTTCAGTGGGAGTTTAATGGGCTTTAGTCACAGGCTCATTGCTCCATGCTGAACCTAAGCACCTACATCCATATAGGCGAGGCATTGATTGCAGCTAATGGTTGCTCCCTTGGTAAAATTAATAACACAGAGTAAAGCCCATGTTTTTTATATAAGAAACGCCCATCGAAGAAGGGGTTGTGCAAGCCCACTTTGTTGTTGCGGCAACTTAAAAGGGAATAACCATTTCCACGTAAACGCGCCTAGAATTGAACTAGCACAACACCTCTGAAACGAGCATTTGCAAGTGGGATGGGTATAGATACTAACAGTTGCGGTTCATTACGCAATACGTAGCTGTTTCGCGTTATGATTGGTTAATCTATAGCAAAGTACAATGCAGATTAATGCGCTGGGAATCGGTATGAGTTTATATAAATTTGCCTTAGTGGCTGATAAATCAGTACAAATAAGGCAAGCGCTTGGCGCCGAAGCGGAGGCTTATTTTGCCGCTATGGAAGCGGCAGAGCTGGCCTTCTTCGGTTCAATAATGAATGAGAACAACCAGCACAAGCTTGATTGGTTACTGCTGCGCACGCACCTGATTAGTCGCATGAGTGACAAGGACATTGCAGCACTTACTGCCTATCGAGTCGACAAAGTTCAAAATGTTGCTGACCATCTTGATGGAAATGAACGGCACATATCTATCGTTACCATCGATACCTTAGCGGCGGCGATGACTGATATTAAAGCCCAACAATGGATTGGTTTTGACACTGAAACTGCGGCAACCTTTGACAAAGGTCGTCGCAACACCAACCCCGTATCTTTGATTCAAATTGCGACAGCGACTCACTGTTACCTGTTTAGAATGGTTGGCAACAATATATCGGTCTTTCAAGCGGCGCTAGCAGAGGTACTGTCTGATAAATCCAATATCCTTAAGATTGGCATTGGTCTTCGCAGTGATGTGAATGCGATGAAGCGTGATTTCAATATAGCGTTAAGCCCGATGTTAGATCTCAATTGGTTGCTCAATCAGCTTGGTGCAGCGAAACAGATGGGGACAGTACAAATAGCTGCAAGCGTATTATCGCTTAAGTTACCTAAGAGCAAGCGGGTGACATTGTCGAATTGGGCGTTGCCACTCGACAGACCATTATCAGATGAACAAGTTTTGTATGCCGCAGCCGATACGTTGGTGGCATTAGATATTTTTCACGGATTGTTTGCACAGCTAGCTCCTTATAAAATGCTTTGGCCGAATACAATAAAGCAGCGTTTTCTGGAAGAGGAATGACAGTGATAAAGAAGGGACAATTAGTTCGTTGGAACGACAGTAAAGGCTATGGCTTTATCAGACTTGAAGCTAAGGGTTCAGATGCGGGATCTGAAGATGTATTTATGCATATGTCTGCTCTTGAGCCCATGGGGAGGCGTCCTCAGCTAGGTGATGTAGTCTACTTCCAAATAGAGATGCAAGCCGATGGCAAGAAAAAAGCATTTGCTGCGCGTATTGAGAAGAGCGACATCGGTTTTGATGGCAATAAGCGACGTAAAGCAGCAGTAAAACCCGTTAAGCCACAAAAGCCAATTAAAGGCGTGTTATATCGTATTGCGATAATGCTGGTGGTATTAGCGATTGCCAGTTTTGTGTATAACAAAACTATAGCGCCAATGACTGCAAACACCGCACTACCAGTTATTTCAAATGCTATTGCCGCAGATGACTCGCAAATTAGCCAAGCGTTTAAGCAACAGCTTAGTGGTATACAAGTCCAAAGTGCTGGCGTGGTCAGTAGAATACTCAATGATGACAACAAGGGCAGTCGTCATCAGCGGTTTATTATTAAACTCAATAACGGACAAACGCTGTTAATTGCTCATAATATCGATTTAGCCCCGAAGATTAATGGTTTGAAAGAGGGTGATACGGTGAGCTTTTATGGTCAATATGAATATAACGATCGCGGCGGCGTGGTGCACTGGACTCATCATGATCCTAATGGTCGCCATGTGGGTGGTTGGCTAAAGCATCAGGGAAGAACTTACCAGTAATAGCTTTTAGGGCGGCGAACTAATTCGCCGTCCTGCTCTCTACTCTATTAGGCTCATTTTGCGCTGGCGTTTTTATTCAGTCTTGCGCGTAACTGATCACCAAACTGAAACAGTGCTAACCCCGTTAACACAAAGCAAGCGCCAATTGCCAAGGCTTGGGTTATCGCTTCGCCATTAAGCTGTGCGCCCAACATCATCGCAAATACTGGGGTAATGAGAGTGACTAATGCTACAGTGCTGGCGTTGAGGTGCTGCAACACATAGAAATAAGCAATAAAGCCTATTAACGAGCCAAAGACACCCAAATAGACGATTGCCATTAATGAACGTGGCTGCCAAGTGTCGATTGGCACTGTGCCATCAAAGAGTATCCAGGCAATAGCAAACATCGGTGTTGAATAGATAAGTGCCCCTACGGTACTGGCAATCGGATGGATGTTTATATTCACAGTTTTTATCAATACGCCACTTAAGCTAAATAAACTTACCGCGGTTAAAATCAGCAGCAAGCCAATCCAGCTATCGCTCGCCAGTGAAAGCTTAGCGGAGCAAACGATGCCAAGACCGATAAATGCAATCGCCAGAGCAAGGAAACGCATCGGACTAAATTTAGGTTCATTCAATATCTTTTGGGCTAGTAAACCAGAGATTAAAGGTGATAGTCCAAAGATCAGCGACATGGTACCTGAAGGCAGGTAACGCGCGGCAAAGTAGCTCAGTAACATACCTCCTACAATCCCAATTGAAGAAACCGCGTAGAGTTTTCTTGCGGTGGGGTTCCACGGTAAGCGAATACGCATTAATAAGATGATTAGCGAGCCCAGTAACAGGGCGATCAGCATGCGTAATAATACCGCCATCGTCGGATGCACTGACTCACTGCTCCATACGATCCCTAGTGGGGTTGTCGACCAAATTAATACCACCGACATAAAGGCCGCGGGAACCATCTTGGGTAATGCTGTTGCTGACATCTCAACACTCCTTGCGTTTATAGCCAGGTCACACATAGTGACATCATAGCTAATGATACAGATTAGATTAGAACCGCTGTTGGGCAAGGCGAGAAAAGGAGAGTTGTCCATCACCGCGCTGCTGACTGTTTGCGGTGTGGAATCGAGAATTACTGGCTAACTATTGTTATATTCCCAATTTACCGCGCAGCGACATAACCACATCACACTGGCGAGAAGTCGCAGTGTCAGGCAATTTGCTTGGCAGTAAATAGCGGTGAGAATAAGTGTCATGTTACCAATAGAATTTAATGTCTCGAAGGCCCAATAGTCTAATTGTTGTGCGTTTGAGTCAACAGTTAAATCAGTAAAAGGTAAATTAAATCTATGCTGCAGCTTTGGAGAGAATACTAAGCGGATATGCTGTTATCGTTTTTATCAAAAAACACCAGTGCTAGATAGTCAAAAGGGGCTAAGCCCTTCAGCTTTTGCCCCTTTTGTTTGCGGTTGTAAGACCCCTTGCCCTTTTTAGGTTTCTCAGTACGTGTTTTAAATAACGGACTGGTAACGATAGCCTTTAATGCATTGTCTTTAATAACCCCGCGGCCACTTTCGTGCTCTATTGGCGGTGATTGGCGATGTTTTGCCATTTGCTGACTCCAGTTAAAATTTTAGGTCGAATGTTTGCTTTCGCTGGCAATTATACGCTTAAAAATTGTACGTGCTAATACTTTTATAACGGTAATAGGTATTAGCACGTGGTTTTCGGCTATGCGTTAAGCGAAGATGAAGCTATAAAGGTAGCCAGCACCTATTGCCATACCGAGGATCACAGTTAAGAACGCTGCTATCATCTGATTCTTAAAAATCGATTTAAGCAAAATTACTTCGGTAAGGCTGGCTCCAGCGCTACCGATAATAAGCGCCATGACTGAACCGAGTGCCATACCTTTGGCGACTAATGCTGAGCTTAATGGAATGACAGCCTCTGCGCGAATGTAGAGGGGAATACCAATAACAGCAGCAATAGGAATGGCATACCACATGCCTTCACCTGCATACTTTGCAATAAGCTCTGTAGGCATAAATCCGTAAATGAATGACCCAAGTAAAATACCGACCATTAAGTAAGGTAAAACCTGCTTAAAGTCTTTCCATGTTGAGCGCCAAACACGCATCCAGCGGTTATCTTCAGTTGCTTTAGCTTTATTGTCGCCACAACTGCTTTGGGTTGTACTCGCTGGTGAGCTGCATGAGCTGGCTATTGGAGCACTGCCACATGACGCTGTTGCTAGGACTGGCGCAACAGGCGCAGGTTCATTGCAGCACGACGCTGCTTCTGCTTGAACTGGCGCAGTTTTAGGCGCTGTATCGCCACAACTTGTACCACAACTCGAGGCAGTTACCGCTTCATAAGCTTCTGGTTTAACATAACGCTCAAAGCCTAGTTTCTCTAGCACATAACCAGCTGTCACCGAAACGACCATAGCGACTAAGAAATAGAACACCGCGACTTTAAAGCCAAATGTTATGACGAACAGTCCAATAATGATTGGGTTCAATAATGGGCTTGAGAACAAGAAAACCATCATAGGGCCAAAACCTGCTTTAGCTCTAAGTAACCCTTTCAAGAAAGGAATGGTAGAGCACGAGCAAAAAGGCGTTATCGAACCCAAAAGCGCGGCAATGATGTAACCTTTACCTTTCTTCGAGCTCAAAATTGATTGGATCTTTTCCGGCGGAATATATTCTTGCAGTATTCCGACTATGTAACTTATAGCTAAGAATAGTAAGGTTAACTCTGCGGCTAGAAACAGAAACATATTAGCTGTCTCTTTTGCCATGTTGATGATTTCAGGGCTCATAATAATGACCTAAGTAAATATTTGTTTGTTATTTCTGGAATTATCGAAATAATTAAGGTGGACAGATAATAGACTCATTGAAAATAAGATCAAGCCTTATTTCGGCATTTATCGAAATAAAGTTTTGAGTTTCTTCGGTAGTGTTAAAACTTCTGGCTAATAAATGAAGTAAGCGCTTATGATAGGTTAAGGCTTTTCAAGAGCTTAAAGGAAGAAAAATGCTAGACGCTATTTGCAAATATGATGAAGCTGAACCGATCATGTTTTCAGTGTTTAAGTTTCAAAAATTATCTGATGATGATATCGAGAGGTATCGTCAAGCACTCGTTTGTCCAGCCTGTGCAGGTAAGGCTTATTATCGTAAAGCGTCAAAAGATGGCAAAGCAGCCTGCTTTGGTTCTCGATATCATCACAGTGATTGCGCCGAGTTTAAGCCATCTGCAGCTAAGGCACGCGAAGAGCTACATGCCATTGAAGTGAATCAGCTAGTGGTTGATAGCGATGCGATGATTATCGATTTTAGCCGCGTAGCAAAAGTTTCTAAGGCTAAATCTCAGCAAAAGGTGCCAAAAGAAACATCGTCGAATAACGTAAAAACAAAGCCAGAAAAAAGTGCGATCGAGGGAGGGGAAACTGCCCTCCCGCTTAATGATTCTTCCGCTTCAAAAGCAATTAGTGATAGTGAGAAAAGTGGGACTGAAAAGCGAGTTGCGACTCAAGGACTGGAGAAAGTACTGCATAGTTTATTGCGAGGCAGTGACTTAGCAAGCTCAGAACTGTGGGTTTACACCGATGAAAAGTATCGCTGGCGAGCAAAGAACTTATTTGTCAATTTTGCTGATGCGGAGCCAACTGAAAATGGAGCGCCACGAATGTATTGGGGCACCATATCCCATACCGATAAACAGCGCTTGTGGTTAAACCCTGCAGAGACCAAAGATGTCGGGATCCCTATCGATATGTTTTCTAGCTCGCTAGCCTCTCGTTTCGATCTGCAGTCGCGTCGCGACTTTGAAGGCGCGGGGATTATTTTGTTCGGAAAATGTTTTTGGAACAAAAATAAAAGCCGTAAAATTATTCAGCTATGGAGTAATGATATTAATCGGCTATTTATCTCAAAAGCGGATGAAAATGAATAGCGATATTTGTTAATCAAAAAGCTAATTATTGTGTGTTGTTTCATATGCTTGAGCCATGAGTTTACTATTATGTCGTAAAAAGTATTTACGATATTAATAATATTGATTGACTCAAAAGCGATTGAGGATTATTTTCTGCGCGATGTTTTTCCTAGGGCGTAACAACAGACCCGTAAAATACAGGGTATCGGCAGATACATTAACAGGAAAGCAGCAATTGAACTCGGCAAATAAGTGTTTGAGTTTGGTGAATAATCTTGCCATTTTGGCACTTTATTATAAGGACCTTAGCGCATGTCTGAGCCGACAGCCTTAAGTCTTATCCCACCTGCGGTGGTTTTGGTGTTAGCAATCGTGTTACGCCGTCCAATCCTTTCTTTGATCATTGGCGCTTTAGTGGGCCTCGCGATGTATGACAGCGCGAATATGCTGACTAACTTTGCTGATACATCTTTATCTGTTATGGCTGATGAAACCATTGGTTGGTTAATTCTAGTCTGTGGTGGTTTTGGTGCTTTGATTGCGCTGCTGGTAAAAACAGGCGGTTCGATGGCGTTTGGTCGTCATGCACTCAAGTTAGCCAAAGGGCAGAAGTCTTCACTGTTTATGACATTCATTCTCGGTATGGTTATCTTTATTGATGACTATCTGAATGCGCTAACGGTGGGATCTACCATGAAGCGAGTGACCGACAAATTTAAGGTCTCTCGTGAGATGTTAGCCTATGTCGTTGATTCGACCGCTGCGCCTGTTTGCGTGCTGGTGCCACTTTCGACTTGGGCAGTATTTTTCGGTGGCCTCTTAGTCGATAACGGTATTGCCAGTGAGGGGCAAGGAATTGCAGTCTACATGCAGGCTATACCTTATATGCTATATGCCTGGTTAGCGGTCGCTATGGTGCTATTGGTTATTTTGGGCATTATTCCCGCTTTTGGGCCAATGAAAAAAGCGCAGCTTGCGGCAGCTAAGGGTGAGCCTGCAAAGAAGCAGATCGATTTAGATGAGGTGCAGACCTCTGATGAGTATGCGCTTAAAGCCATTGAAGATGAGTTTAAGAATGCCGATGACGGCGGCAAGTTACATAACTTCTTTGTGCCGATTTTATTGCTAGTTGGCTTTACGGTTTACTTTGATATTGATGTGCTTAAAGGGCTTATTGCGACATTAGCATTAACCTTACCTTATTACGGTATACAGAAACTGATGCCATTGTCTGAGATGATGGAGCAGATGATTGATGGCTTTAAGAACATGTTGCCAGCAATTGGAACGGTAATTGCTGCGTTCATCTTCAAAGATGTATGTGACAAACTGATGTTGCCTGAGTTTGTGATTAACAGTTTAAGCCCCTATATGACGCCAGTTTTGTTACCCGCGGTGGTCTTCTTAACTATGTCATTGTTAGCTTTTGCAACCGGATCTAGTTGGGGCATTTTTGCGGTTTCAATTCCGATTGTTATGCCGTTAGCACAAGCCGTTGATGCCAATATTCCACTGGTGATTGGTGCATTGTTATCGGCGTCATCCTTTGGCAGTCAGGCATGTTTTTATTCCGATTCTACGGTACTGGCAGCGCAAGGTTCGGGGTGTAATCTAGTGAGCCATGCGGTGACTCAATTGCCCTATGCACTCATTGCAGCTGCGCTTACCTTTGTAGGGTTTTTACTACTGGCCTAAGTTTGGTTAAATTCTGCATACAAGGGGCACTATTTAGTGCCCCTTTTTAATTGCATATAAATATGATTAGTTTGAGTTTTTTGCGTGAATGACTAACCCGTAGTAACGGTAGTAAGCGATAAGATTGCTACTTATAAATAGGATCTCCATCACAACCGCTGCCGGGGAGCCTAAAACAATATTGTTGACCAGCCAAATGCTAGTACCGATGAGCATAAACTGACGCAGTCGTCGGTCGTTTTGACAGAATGCAGCAATAGTTTGAAGCGAACTTCCCGCAAAACTCAACACACTTAATACACCAGAAAAGGTCAGTATCAATCCAAAGGTATTTAAGCAGAGAAACAGACTCATGACCCGTTTGGAGTGAGTAAAGATAGTGACAAAGTATCGGACAGTAGCCAGTAACATTAATACTGTAGCAGTCCACTGTTCAAGGAGTGCGAAATGGCTGGTAATGAGTACGCCTGAAATAGATAAACAGGCCACTATTTTTTGTTTTTGTTTAAATTGAAATGAAAGAATATCGAACACAATCGCGATAGCAATTAAGCACTGTGAAAGGGCGTAAACGGACATGCTGTAGCCTTAGCTTTATAAGCTTGTAGATACAAGCTTTTCAATCCTCTAAGGCTAAGCACGTCGTTTGTTATAGTCATTATCTTAAGTTAATTTATCGCTCTTTTACTTGGCTTTATTGGAGGGGCGGGACTTTAATCTAGACAGGCTCACCGGAGTTATCCCTATGTAACTGGCTAGCTGGATGTTATTGAGTTGCCTAACCCAGTTAGGCCTGTATTCGGTTAGAAATCGATACCGTTGCTCAGGTGTATTGAGTAACAAGAAGGCTTCTTTCTGTTCTTTATAAATTAACTGTTGGCTTAGTAACGCTATTTTGACTGTTTGCCATTTCGGTTGAGACAGAAGTCTTATAGGAAACTGTAAGATCAATGCATCTTCTAAAACCTCTATTTGATACTGGGCGGGTTGCCCTGTTAACCAACTGGAATAGAGAAAACAAAGCTCATTAGTAAAATAAAACTCTTTAGACAAATCACTGCCATTATCGCTATAGTGACAAGCCTTTAAAATGCCAGAGACGACAAAAAAGACATGGTTTTGAATTTCACCTTGGCGTAATAAAATATCACCGCAACAAACGGACAAGCTTTGTGCTAAAGACTGCACGCTATTAGTGGCTAATACTTCATCTAGTCCAAGTTCATTTAAAACGCTGGACAGAATCACTAATGCTTCTTTAGGTGGGACCGGTGTTGACTCCCTATGGATTAGATTACTCAATCGAAAAACACTCCTTATTGGCATAATTCAATTAATGAACCAGCATCTATTAATGCTACTTTCTGCGTCAACGCGAATATTTACAAATGGTGTATTTTGACACAGTTAGTGTTTAACTGGTGATAACTCATTGTCTACTCAGCAACGAATATAAAATAATGTAGAGAGGTAGTCATCTGTTTTACAAGTAGTTTGTTGTATTTATGTTGCAGGTTTGTATTTATTCTGTTTTGATTTGAGGTGTTTGGCTAAGAATGTAACAAAATGTTTGGCTTTTTGAGTTTATCCTGCTAGGTATAAAAGGGCACCCACTCAAGAAAGGATAATCTATGAGTCAAAATAGCCTGTTTAGTCGTACTAGTATAATGCTAACCGGAGCCCTAGTTACTTTGGGTTTATTCATCTTTATGTCACAGCTAGTCAAAACGGATCAAGTCTCTAGCGGCACAGCAACGGTCGCACCTGTTTTTCAAATTACTGCTGATATTCCTGAACCATTACCTCCTAAAAAAATTGTTAGGATTGAGCCTAAACCTGTTGTGACAAAACCTCCAGTGATTACTATCCCTAACGGTGGTGACGGCGATGTCACGTCGATTGCTGAGATGAGTCCACCTGTCATGCCACAAGTTTTAGAGCAGTATACTCAAGGCCCTATTAATCAAGATGCGTTGCCAGTTGTACAAGTATCACCGCAGTACCCGATTGCAGCAGCAAGAGATGGTAAAGAGGGCTATGTGGTACTTGAATTTGATATTAGCACCTTGGGCAGTGTCACTAATGTCAGCGTGATTGATGCTAATCCAAAACGAATTTTTAACAAATCCGCCGTGCGGGCTATCAAGGGGTGGAAGTACAAGCCGAAAGTCGTTGAAGGTAATCCTGTTACGCAAAAAAAGCAGCAGGTGAGGTTAGATTTTACGTTGGATAAAGCTCAGTAGTATGAGTTCGAATAGAACTTGGGCGTAATCGAGAGCTAGAGTTTACCGCGTAAACATGACAGCCATGATTACGCGGATTTTAACTGTGTGGCTACTGAAGCTATTGCAGGTCGATTGTCACAACATTAGTCACGCCAGATGCTAATTGCACCATTCCTGTGGTATAGAAATCACCACTTTTAGCCTTAGCCTTTAGGTAATATTCGCCGCTATTAAGCATCTTAGCTCTGGTATCTAATGTAAGAATTGACTTCTTGTTCATCCAGCCATTCTCATCCATTGAATACAAGTATTGATTGCTTTCTAATGCTGCACCACTATCAAGATGATAGGCAACAAAACGCACCATTGTCATTCCATTAGGATTTTTCTCTGCCCTAATTGAGCGAATTACACCGTAATCCTTACTTGTTTTTCCTGTGCGATGGACGCTGATATCTTCGGATTCATTAGCATACTGCACAGGGCTATGTTCATAACCTGGAGCAGTCGTGGTGGTGTTGGTCGTTGTAGCAGAACCAATGCTCGCTATGTCAGATACTGAGCTAGTGATGTTACGAATGTCGGTGCTTTTACAGGCAGCAAGGCTTAATACTGCTGCACATAGGAGTACTGTTTTCATTATTTAGTCCGTTAAAGAGGCTTAAATCCATGGTTAAATCTTAGTTAAACTAAGTGGTTAATTTTGCGCAGTGCTAAGGTAACAATCACTTAGATAGGAGTCAATATAAGCTTATTATGGTTAATATTGATTTAAAGCCACTGAAGCTGGCTCTAAATCAATAATTTAACGCTAAGTAACTGCGTACTGATTACTAAAGAAATATAGCAACCCAGAAAAACTAAACCGCTTGAGGCGATAGAGTGTTGGATTTAGAGCTAATAAGCTGGCTTTTAGAGGCAAAAACAGCGAATACACTCCAAATTAACGCTACGACTGCGCATATAGTGAGAGGTTGCTGCCAGCTGCCGTTATGTTCATGAATCGCTCCCATAATAATTGGCCCTGTCGCGGCCAAAAGGTAACCTAAAAACTGTGCCATTCCCGACAGTGTGGCAGCTTGATGTGCCGTTTGGGTGCGTAAACTTATCAGAGCTAATGCGACAATAAAACCGCCTCCCGCGCCAAAACCAAATAGCATTCCCCATACCATGGCGTAACTCGGTGCATAGATTAGGCCGACAATGCCAAAAAACGCCATGATGGTTAAGCTAAAACTCAGTAAGCGCTTATCAGTGATCTTTGCCATTAGAGGAATAAGTATTATTGCGGGCACAGCGGTGAACAGTTGCAGTACACCGTGAATGACCCCTGCTTGATGATGACTGTAACCAAGCTCAACCAAAATAGTTGGAAGCCAACTGATAAAGATATACATCAAAAATGAGTTCAGCGCTAAAAACAAGGTGATGCACCAAGCATCGGTATTTCGCCATAGATAACTGTGGCCATCAAGCTCAGTGGAATCTTTGCTAGGTGCTGTATGGCTACGTAATTGTGGTAACCAGACGAGCATGGCAATAACTGGGAAAATAGTTAGGCTAGCTAATGAGAACGCCCAGCTAGGCAAGGCACTAATTGACAGTCTTGATGCTAGATCTGCTAATGGAATGGCTAAGCTGGCACTGAGCGCGGAACCGGCCCCCATCATGAGTACGTAAATAGAAGTCATAGTGGCAATCTTGGTTGGGAAATCACGCTTCATTAAGCTCGGCAGCAATACATTGGCAATAGCAATACCGGCGCCAATAATTACGGTACCAGAAAATAGCCCTATAGCATTGCCTATCGACCGAATGACTAAGCCGATGGTTAATAATATCAGTGATAGCATTAAGGCTTGTTCCAGTCCTTGCTTACGACCAATTCTGGATGCGATTGGAGAGAAAAAAGCAAATGCGAGTAAAGGTAGTGTGGTCAGCATTCCAGCTTGGGTCGCCGATAAATTCAGTTCTAAGCGAATCAAATCAAGCAGAGGACCGATACCTGTGATCGGGCTTCTAAGGCTAAGCGAAATAAGTAGTACACCTAGCATCAAAAAAGCGCCGCCAGTAAGACGAAAAGAGAGTTGTTTTGCCATGATGAGTTCCTCGAGCAAAAGAATGACTGCTTGGCAGTGAAAGTGGGCTAGATTACGCTTCATTTCTATTGCTGTATTGAGCTATAGTGACATTTTATATCTATAAACGGTCAAGTGGTTGCAACAAATTAATTCGTTTCCTGTATTTGACTCAGATGCTTTTCCGCAAGATGTGGTGGCTTTAAGCATGTCAGGAGGAGAGCGGGATGCAGAAACACCACAACATCAGCATCGTAAGTGTCAGCTAGTTATCGCACTTAGCGGCTATGTAAAGTGTAAAATTGCCGATGCTATTTGGATGGTGCCTCCTAACAGTGCAGTGTGGATCCCTAGCCAACAGTGGCACAGCAATTTGATCTCCAGTAATGCCAATGTATGTATGCTATTTGTTGATCCTGACGTGACAGGCATGCCAGAAAAGAGTTGTACCTTATCGATAACCCCATTGATAAGGGAGTTGACGATACATTTGACTCAACAAGAGCAGGACTACCAAGCCGGCAGTGCTACAGCTGACGTGGCAAAAGTACTCATCGATCAATTAAGGTTGATGCCGACAGCGCACTACGATTTTCCAACGCCGAGTGAACCAAGGTTAAAGTCAATTGCTGCGAAGCTGATTCAAGCACCGAACGATAGAAGAACTGTCGCTGATTGGGCTAGAGCTCATGCCATGAGTGAGAGAACCTTAGCGCGACTCATCAAGCAAGAGGTCGGGCTAACCTTTGGCCGTTGGCGAGGGCAGCTGCATATCGTATTAGCATTGCAAAAACTTGCTAGTGGTGAGTCTGTTCAGCGTATTGCTGAAGAGCTAGGTTATGAATCTGTGAGCGCTTTTATTACTTTTTTCAAAAAAACGCTCGGTAAATCACCCAAGCAATACATTAAGCAGACTAATCCTTAAAGCAGTGCCTTAGAGCTTGATCATCTCTTGATAATGGCCGCTACTTTCTAAGCCACACATCTCATCATAAGCAGTTTGATACTCTAGCTGGGTTTGTTGGTAACGATGGTTGCGCAGCAGCTGCTTGGCTTGCACCAATGAATTAACGACTAAAATCTCTTCCTCTTCAGTAAGCTCAATGAAGTTTTTATTGGAATCGACTGCACCAACAAGATAATGGGTGGAATCTGCGACACCGATGATCTTGGGTACATTGGTTTGCTCGAACGCCGCTTGTTGCAGTGTGTCTGCTTTGCCGAAGTTTTTCATAGGTAGCTCCTTGTCTATTTTCAAGGTATACGTTTTCTTGGTGAAATTAGTTCACCTTTTAAACCGCTTTATGCGCCAGCAAGTTGATGCTAATAACCTTGGTTACTTACACTTGATTGGTTTATCTGACTGGCTTTTGCTATTTATTTGGTCTTATTAACCATGACTTTATTTGTTGGTTGAGGCATTGTATTGAGTGTCTAAATTAGACTTCTCCTATTCATTACTTGGTTACGCATGAATGGGTAGAACTGGCATCATTAAAGAAAGGATAAGCAATGACGTTAATATGTCCGAGGATTGTGATTGTGGGCGGCGGCGCTGGTGGACTTGAGCTGGCGACTCAATTAGGGCGCAAGTTAGGTAAAAAAAAGTTAGCGCAGGTTATATTAGTTGATAAGAATCGCACCCATATTTGGAAACCTTTGCTACACGAAGTCGCGACGGGCTCGTTAGATTCTGATCTTGATGGTGTCGTTTATTCAGCACATGCCGCTAAACATGGTTATCAATTCCAACTTGGAACCTTTTGTGGTTTATCGCCAGAAGATAAGTCTATCTCTGTAGCACCGATTACTGATGATAACGGCAAGGTGTTATTACCTGAACGCCAGATACAGTTCGATAAACTGGTGATTGCTATCGGTAGCGTCAGTAATGACTTTAATACTCCAGGAGTAAAAGATAACTGTTTTTTCCTCGACTCTCATCAGCAAGCGAATCGTTTTCACAATGCGCTTTTAGACAGCTTCACTCGGGTGCACCAATCAGATTCTATCAATGAGCTTAATATTGCGATTGTTGGTGGAGGCGCGACTGGGGTAGAGCTTTCTGCTGAGCTTTATCATGTTACCGATCTTCTTAAAGTATATGGCCTGAGTAAAATGACGGCTGATAAGCTCAATATACATTTGATTGAAGCTGGGCCGAGGATCCTGCCTGCTTTGAGCGAAAGAATCGCTGGCTCTGCGCGTCATGAGCTCACTCAACTTGGCGTCTCAGTCAAAGAAAATACACGTATTAGCGAGGCAACTGCTGCTGGGTTTGTCACCGCCGAAGGGGTGTTGATTGAGGCGAATTTGATGCTTTGGGCTGCAGGTGTAAAAGCCCCTGACTTTATCAAAGATATGCAGCTATTTGAGCTTAACCGAGCTAACCAGATTAAGGTTAAAGCCACACTTAAAAGCACTGTGAACGATGATATCTATGTGATTGGTGATTGTTGTGCGTTTGAACAGGCTGACGGCAGCTTTGTCCCACCTAGAGCGCAATCGGCGCATCAAATGGCACAATGTGTAGAAAAGAACATCATTAGTGATCTCAAAGCTGAACCGCTTATTGATTATGTGTATGTGGATCACGGCTCATTGGTCAATCTATCGCGCTACAGCACTGTGGGTAGCCTGATGGGCAACCTCACTAAAAGCAGCATGTTTGTGGAAGGTAAAATTGCTCGATTTGTTTATATCTCTTTATATCGCATGCACCAAAAAGCGATTCATGGCACCTTTAAAACCATCGCACTTTGGCTAGCTGAAAAGCTGATGAGAGTGGTTAGGCCAAGAATGAAATTACACTAGAGCATTAGATATTATTAACCCAGTCAAAATTACCGTTTAACGGAGGACTGAGGTACAGTAAGCGTAATAAGAATAGTTTATATTTCATTATAAGATGGACATTTGATGAGCAAACAAGTGATTGATTTAGGATTCGATTTCGATAATAGCTATGCCAATGAACTTGAGGGGTTTTATGTCTCTTGCCAAGGTGATAAAGCACCCACTCCGGAGTTGATGAAGCTAAACATTGCATTGGCTGAACAGCTAAGGATCAGCAATCAAGATCATGCTCAGTTAGCCGAAGTCTTTTCTGGCAGCGAAGCGCCCCTAGGCGCTGCGCCATTAGCACAAGTTTACGCCGGACATCAATTTGGTGGATTTAGTCCGCAATTAGGTGATGGTCGGGCTTTGTTGTTAGGGGAGGTGCTTGATGCAAGCGGCAAGCGACAAGATATACAGCTGAAAGGGTCTGGACGTACGCAATTTTCTCGTGGTGGTGACGGTAAAGCGGTCTTAGGAGCGATACTGCGCGAGTACATACTGTGTGAAGCCATGCATGCGTTAGGCATTGCGACCACTCGAGCACTGGCGGTTGTGACCACCGGCGAGCCTATCTATAGAACCCGATATCTACCTGGTGCCGTGCTCACGCGAGTTGCATCTAGTCATATTCGGGTGGGGACATTTGAATACTTTGCTTCGCAAGGTGCAGAAGATAAGGTTAAGCAACTGGCCGATTATTCCATTGCACGTCACTATCCTGAGCTTAAACAGAGCCAACAACCCTATTTAGATTTAGTCTGCGCTGTGCGTGACAAACAAGCGCAGCTCATTGCCCAATGGATGTTAGTTGGCTTTGTACATGGAGTTATGAACACAGATAACATGACCATTAGCGGTGAGACTATCGATTACGGCCCATGTGCATTTATGGACGATTATGATGCTCGTGCGCTATTTAGTTCTATCGATCAAGATGGTCGTTATAGCTATAGTAACCAACCTACGATGGCGCAGTGGGACTTAGCTCGCTTTGCCGAAACACTGCTACCGCTAATCAGTGACGATTCAGATAAGGCGATAGCGCAAGCTACTGATGCGATAAAGGCATTTTGGGATAAATTTAAATCACATTGGTTAAATGGCATGCGCGCTAAACTGGGTATGACAGTCGAGCTTGAAGGTGATTATGAGCTTTGCGAGCAGCTACTGGCATCGATGCAAGGGCAAAAAGTGGATTATACTCAGCTGTTTCGATTGTTAGCCGATGATCTTTTGTCCGATAGCAATGAGGCTGAATTGCTCTTTACTGACTCAAGCTTATTTACGCAGTGGAAATCACTATGGCTGACCCGCTTGGCGCAAGAGTCAATGGCTGACAGTGAATCGGCAAAGCTGATGAATTCGGTTAACCCAATTTATATTCCGCGAAATCATTTAGTGGAAGCGGCTATTGAAGCGGCTGAGGAGCGCAGCGACTATCAGCCTTTTGAAATGCTAGTGAAGGTATTAGCGCAGCCATTTGTTGAGCAACAAGGTCGAGAGGAATATAGCTATTGCGCGCCAGCAAGCTTTGGTAAATTCACCACCTACTGCGGTACTTAATCATTAGACTCACCATCAAAATATCGGTCTACTCCAATAGTTAAAGCCGAGTCTTTTTCTCATAAGACTCGGCTTCTTTTGTCCTTTACAAACATAAAATTCAATTTATACATAAGCTTGAAACGGTAACGTTTTCGGAAGGTCACAGGCATTTTCGTTGGTTAAACTTACCTACATTGAATTGATTATTATGGGTAAAGGCTACTTGTCCATCTGTCGATTCTATTCAAAAAGTAATATCGGAATAACTTTCGGCTTCAAGCCATTTGCTACTCAAGGACGGTGGGATATGAACCATTATATTAAGCGAAGTAAAAATCAACTAATTGTTATTTTATGTATGCTAGTTGCACCTATGGGTTGTGCCCATAGTCAGCAAGAGCGCGCTAACAGTTATGTTTTCTATGGCGGGGATATACTGACAATGGAGAGAGCCACTTATTCGGCAGAATCTACCCCTGAAGCTATGTGGGTGAAAAATGGTATTATTGAATTTCTAGGGAATAAAGATGAGGTACTTAAGGCTGCTGGTAGGGATTTTACAGCGGTTGATCTCGAAGGTAAAACCTTGATGCCAGGTTTTGTTGAGCCACATACCCACCTTCCTCTAGTGATTAGCTTTTCAGCCGTTACCGACCTTTCTCCCTGCCTGCCTGAGCCTTATGATTTCCAATACTATAAAGATGATCCCGGCGTTGATTGCCCTAAGGGCTTTGAGAGTACTTTTGAGGTTTTAAATAAAAGTAAAAAGCGTCAGTTAGATGGAACTGAATGGATAGTGGCTAATGGTATTGACCCCTCTCGTATGGGGAATGATCCAATAGAGATGACGACCGTTAAAGCATTCATTGATGCACCAGCAGAAATACTAGAAAAGAAAGTCACAGATGGCAGCACATCCCCTATTTTTCTGTTGGATCAATCAGGACACGTGGCCTACGTTAATAGGCAAGCCTTCATTGCCGCTAAGATATGTAAAGCAGGCGCTGATGAAATCTGCGGTCCCGACAATTTAGCCAAGGGGGCAAAGCTGCCTGGCTCTCTAGGGACTTGGGTCGTCGACGCTGGTGGCCATTTTACCGGCAAACTCTTAGAAGAGCCGGCATATGCGAAATTCATGTTGGCGATTATTGAAGCTTTGGCTGCTGGAGACGATGAGAAGGAATCAGCCTTAGAGACGAGTCCTTTTTTCTTTATGACTAAAGAGGAGGGACTAGCAAAGGCGCCACAGTTCATCGAACAACTGGCAAGCACAGGCATCACCACTATTGTCAATGCGGGTGGCTTTAAAGAATCTGAAGTACTTTTTTTCAAAGAGCTCGCAGCGGAGCAAAACTCTAGACTTCGTTATCGTTCTTTGGTGAGTGCCGATATTATGGCTTCTGCTGAAGTTAACGACATTGATGGCAATAAGCAGACTGAAGCACAGAGGTCGTTCGCCGTTGCTAATCGTTTGAGAACACCTGTCTGGGATGCTAGTAATAAAGGCTTGTACGGCGTCTACGGGGTGAAGTTGTGGGTAGATGGATCGACTCAAGGTTGCAGTGCTTATTTAGCGGCTGACTACTCTGAAGCTGGTATTTGCCAGGGGACTGCTGGAGATAAGGGGGCAAACTATTCCAGTAATGCCTTATTAAATGCACTGAAGCCTTTTTGGTCGGAATGGCAGGTGCAGGTTCATGCCAATGGCAATAGCGCCATGACTCAAGCGTTGGCAGCATTCTCGACACTGCAATCGAACTGCGGCTCAGGTGATGCAGCTAATAAGCAACCGATAGTATTGCACCATGCCACCGTTGGCGGCAGCCCTGAAGCACGAACCAACATTGTGGCTGACATTGCTAAATATCGTCTTGAGTCATATGAATGTAAAGGAAATGCGAATGAAGCAAGTCCGCTGGATATATCGGTTAGCCACACCAGTGCGCATATTGCTTATTGGGGGGGCGCTTTTCAAAGCATTTTAGATGGCAAAGGGCAAGTTGAAGAAGGTGGGGCAATTGAACCAGATACTAAGGGCAGATCGACTCTTATCGACCCGATTGCAGAGGAAACGAGACTTGGGATCCCTTATTCGTTACACAGTGATGTGCCTGTTTCACCCGCCAATCCACTTTGGTATGTGCAACAAGTTGTCACCCGGGATACTTGGTTTTACACCGACTTAGCCACAGATGACGCTGAACCTATGCCTGCGAATAGTATAGAGGGAAAACAGAATGCCGATATTTATCAGGCGTTAAGAGGAATTACAATTGTGCCAGCGATTCAAAATCAGCTGGAGAACTATATTGGTAGCTTAGAAAAAGGCAAAGTAGCTGATTTAGTTATATTGGATAAAAACCCACTAAAAGTAGCTGCAAAAGATATACATAGCATTAGAGCTAAAAGTACCTTTGTTAACGGCATAGAACATATTTGGATTCAGCCTGAATAACTAGGCTTCATCAGCGACTTTTAATAAAAAAACCACGCAATGTAATGTTTCATTGCGTGGTAGTCGAGTACTAATGCCGAGTTGTGGGGTGAGGCATCAATCTAAAAACGCTAGCTCTAAGTGTGCTTTTTCACCTTTGACTTCGACTGCGACGCGATAGCTGTCAATGGCATCTTTCCACTCAACTGAATCTAGCTCAAGGTTGTACTTACCTGATTCTAATTCCGTAATTGCCATGGTGCAGTCGACATCGGCAATGCAGTTAGAATGGTTAGCTTGATGCCAGCCAAGCTTATATTTGACTGATGAACTGCCTTCTTTAGGATAGCCCATCAAGATTAAGTTAAAGGCACCTGCGTCAGTGACTAACTTTTCGTCATCGCCAGTCAGTGTTAATGCCACACTGCCTTTTTCTGCATCGACAGTTGTTAAGTTAACGCTCAAGGTTTCTGTATCATTAATTCCAATTGTCGATACAGGTGGCTCAACAGGTGGTTCTACTGGTTTGTTGTCGTCATCATCACTACCACAACCGAGTAAAAGCACAGAGCTGAGGCCGATAGCACAACATAGTTTAGTGTGTTTCATTATCATTCTCCCTGCTATTAGTGGCCAGTGTGGCAGGTATCACATGCCATATTGGTTTTCACACTTGGGGCAAATGTAGATTCAGAAGTGTGGCACTGTTGACAGCTGGCAACCGTATCTGAAATTGGATGTGGATTTGTCGTATCACCGTCAAATGCATTGTTTAGCATAGTGACTAATTCATAAACAATTGAAGCTGACAGTTGCTTACAACGCATACCTTTTTGGCTAAATGATTTACCATTTTCATTGGCCCAAAGGCTAATTGAAGAGTGACACATAATGCTATTGGCAGATGTTGGCGTACCGACTTGATCGAGCGTCTCAGTCATATCAGCACCAATGCCAGCAATAAACTCAGCAGTTTGCAGTGGCAGCTTCTCACTTTCGTAGTAGCGCATGGTTGGGTTAAGGATACTATTGGCCGATTCACCATTAATAGATAGCAAGTTAACTAGCATGCCAGTCGCGTTAATATTACCGCAAACTGTTCCTTCGCCTAACATACCAGCATAACCATAATGTGCCATTGCGGTAGGTACTTGAGCAAATTTCTCTGCATCAGGAGAGTTTGATGCCGCTAAGCTTTGAATAATGCTGTCAAACACTTGGAACATACAACCGTTTCCAGTCTCATAAGCTAACTTGGCGACAGTCATTGGATCTAACTTAACATAAGCGAGTCGAGTACCGACTTCTAGTTTCCAATCACCAGTACTACTCGTTACGGCTGCAATAACTGGGTTGGCTACTAGTGCGCCGCCAGCGGCTACTGAAGAGATACCAATGATACGGTTTATTGCTTGTCTTCTATTTAATGTTTTCATCGTTTCACGTCCCATTTTTTATAAGTCACTCAATACTTAGGTTGAGCGTTTTGAATTAGCAGCAGACTATTGATAACTGACTTAACTCGGTGCCAGGTTTCATTGCTGCCTTGGCTTGAGGTAAGCATGACAGGCGTGAAAAATGGTGATGAGAGCTAGTTCAAAGTAATTTTTTGGGGAAATATGGCTGTGACATTAATTCGCTTTGTTAGCATTTTACGTCTTAGATTGACGGTTTATTGATAAAAAAGTTCGTGATCAGTGTTTTTGTTAGTACGTAATACTAATTACAGGGTTTTACCTTACTTATTATCATTAGGATTAATTGATCTAGATCTAATAAAGGGTCGAATCGCTATATGTTTATATCGTCGATTAATAATTATTAACAGCTTTTCTGTGAATGCTTAATCGCTGAAAACTACTCAAATTTTGTACTAATATTAATTGGATAAGTACATTGCTTATTAGTGCTTTATAACATTGACATGCTCTACATTATTGGCATTAGTTAGAACTAATGCATAGTTGTCACTAAATTATGCAATCTATTACCAATTTGTGATTAGCTGGAGGTTTGTCGGCTCATATATCGAGTAAACTGCATATAGATTATTATACGGACGTGATTGATATGCGGTTAAAAACCTTTGAGTTTGACATTGCTAATAGCCAACTATTTAACAGTGACACTCAAAGCTCATTTCATCTAACTCGTACCGAATGCCAGGTACTTGAACAGCTTGCTAACCACCCTAATCAAGTCATGAGTAAAGGGCAGCTCGCCTGTGCAGGTTCACAAACTGCAGTAATGAGTGAGTCGGCAGTGGCAAAGGCTGTTTTTACGCTACGGAAATACTTTGGTGAGCAGCATGCAGAGCTCATTGAAACACTGCCACGTAAAGGCTATCGACTTAATATAGAAGCGCCTACAGCGAGTTGGTCAAAGCATTCAAGAGCGAAAAAAAAGTATCTTGTATTCACCGTTACCGGACTTCTTTTAACTTGTATTGCAGTCGTCACCGCGATGCACCAATACATATTGTTTGAGAGTGTCGATGCACCCATTAAGAACAGCCGCAATATAGTATTAGATAATGGTGAACAGGTGCTCCTGACTTGGCTGGAATCGCCCCGCATCAGATTGCGACAAGAAGTTCCCATCGAAGAAAAAGTCATTGCAGCATTGAATCGTTGTCCACACCTAACGTGGCAGAGTGTAAACCTGGCGTTTTCTAATGATATGCAAGTGCTAAATGTGTCTATGCTTGGGCAGTCTGCGAGTGGTGAAACATTGATGAGAAACATTAAGACTATTGATTTTAGCTTGAGCCCAGAGTTCATTTCACAAAGCTGGCTGGAAGAGGTATCTCTCTGTGATTAAGTATTTAAAAGTAGCACTTAGCGGCGCACTGCTAGCACTTGTGATCGGTGTCATTGTGTTGCAACACATAAAGGCCACAGAAGTTGATATTGTGCTTTCTTGTCGTAATGAACTAGTGGCTACCAATCCGCAAACCCATGAAATAGAGCATCACTCACTGATCGCTGATTTTGCATTGCAAAAGCGCTCTGCCAGTATTAGTTATCGCTATTTCACTACTGACGGCATTCCTATCGCTACTTTACAATTAAAAGGGGACGTGTTGAGCGCAAATAAGGATAAAGATACCTATATCCTTAACTTAGTGAGTAGCGAGTTGATCCGCCATAATAGTGAACTATCATTGCCACTGCATGGAACACATTTAGAAGCTTTCGCCAGCCGTAACATCACCAAGGAAGGGGTACATAATCTGACTATACAGATTGTTAGCCGTGATGAAGCAGAAAATACGGCACTTTTGTATTTCTTGCCTAGCACAAATATTTGCGCCTGCAGTTTAGTCACCATGGGCTAATTCTCTGCCGTTAGGAGAGGTTAAGTCTATTTCGGTTTGATGGCTTTACGCTTCTTTGCTTTTTATCGACTTTTTTTCCACCTTTCTCTTTATATAGTGACGTTTTAAACACTATAGACAAGCGTTTCGGGGGAAACATTATGAAGAAAGTGAGTAAAGCGATAATGATTGCGGGCGGCAGCCTTTGCATATTAGCAAGCAATATTGTTTCAGCGACGGAGACTGAATCGTTACCAACAAAACACTGGTTAACTCAAGCGCCCAATCAGAGTGTAAAAGAGCAACGCTTGGAACAGTACTTGCGCGGGTTTGATCAACCCATGTGGGAAGTAGGCGAGCGCTATCAACATATAGAACAAGCCATAAGAGATAAAAACTTTGAACTGGCAACTTATCACTGGAACAAAATCAAAACCACCATCGAAAATGGACTGATGAAACGTCCTGCGCGGCGTCAAAATGCCGAGGCGATACTGCTAAACGCCACTTGAGGCGAAGTGAGTGCCGCATTTGCTAGTATGGACATCGATAAGGCGCAGCAAGGAGTCGTTAAGGCGAAAGCCGCGTGCATGGCATGTCATGCGGCTGAAAACGTGGCGTTTATTAATAATCAGCCATTGTTCACTCAATAGAGCAGCCGTCGCTCTGCTAGTGAAAGCAAGATCAGCTATAATTTTATTATTGGTTTGCGCTTACAGCTTGCTTGTTGCCAACAAGCAAGCTGTAACATCTATGTATCGGTGGTGAGCATGACAGAACTTAAAGTAAAGCGTGTTGGTAAAGGGCTAGGGTTAGAGTTCCCCGAAGAGATTGTCGAGCAATTACACCTTGGCGCGGGTGACGATATTTGTTTAGAACAGATGGGGCACGGTAGTTTTCGACTCAGGAATAGAACCGATATGCAGGCTGAGCAGATTGCATTAATCGAAGGTTATATGCATGAGGAGGATGCTTAGCCTTAGCGTTTTTCTGTTCATTTTTAGGGTCATTGAAACGAGTTATCATTGACCTAACAGCTTTCCAGCTCTTGAATTGTTAGCACTTCATTAAACCTCAATGCGTCGCTTTTATTATTGTTTTTAAAAACCTTACAAGGCACAAAAGCATTTTATTGGTATTCAATATAGAGTAAATACAGTTTTTATTTACAAGCCTTTGTTATCGTTTATCGATAATAAGTTATTGACTAATGTTGGTTCAACAGGTAGGTTTCAAGCTAAATTAGCTGAAGTTATACCAGTCACAGTAAGTAAGTGTTCAGAAATAGCGTAGGAAAAACGCTAGAGAACAAGGCGGGAGTTTTCGATAAGTAGTTATTCTACAGTTAAAATTTCTAACGACGTTATCGGGTGTTTTAACGAGCTAGGGTGAGCAGTTACTTACTACGATTGGTATTAAATAAGGATGTTGAATGAAACGCGTTGGAAACATAATCATGTTTTGCATGGGGTTATTGCTACTGTCGGCTTGCCAGACTATATCTATCACCGAGAAACACTTTCTATATCCTGACGACTCAATTACTCAAGACCAAGTAGACAGTTGGGGGCGACAGCAACAACTAGAGTTTATAGTCATTGCTGCAGCCGATGGCACCGAGCTGAAAGGTGCGCTAATTACACAAGTTAATGCTCGTTCTACACTGATCTATTTTGGCGGCAACCAGTTTCGGTTAGAGTCTCAAGGTGGAGAGCTCGCAAAGATACTGAGCCAGTTTGGGAATAATCTGTTGATTATGGATCATCGTGGGTACGGTATGAGTCAAGGCTCTCCAACTATTAGCGCATTACAAACCGATGCCGTTGATATCTATGATTACGTAAAATCTGACCCAAACCTAGGAGAGCTTCCAGTTATTATTCACGGACTATCGTTAGGCAGTATGATTGCAGGTCGCTTAGCCCACCAACGTCCAATCGATGGCTTAGTATTGGAAGGCTCTACAACTACGGCGCAAGGGTTGATTGATGCTCAAGTACCTTGGTACGCGGCACCATTTATAGAGCTAAGTATTAGTGAAAAATTGGCAAATGTAGATAACTTAGCCAATATTGAAAACTATACTGGTCAATTACTCATAATGGTGGGAGAAAATGATCAAACTACGCCAGTGAGTTTGTCAGAAAGTTTATATAAGCAGGCAACCACGGCAAGTAAACAGCTGGTGGTGGTTGAAGGTAAAGGGCACGGTAATGCGATTAAGTCTGAAGATTTTTCTGCGATGTATAAAGCTTTTGTGCAGAGTGTTATCTTAGCTAAAGCGAGTGAAGCGCTATGAATAGAATTAAAACGCTGAGCTTACTTGTTAAACTGGGGCTATATTTCACCTTGCTGTCAATGCTTCTGAGCTTGTTGATAGGGGTCTTGCACCAAGATCACCATCTTGTTATTGGTGGAGAAGGTGGCATGCAAGCTTGGTTGGGGCTAGAGGTCTCCGGTAATTGGCAATCGCTGGCTGAGGAGTTAGCACTCAGTGGCTTTAATGAGGTGCTGTTACTGGGCGTAATGCAATTAGTGCCGCTGCTTATTATAAACTGCATATTGCTGCGACTATTTAGTTTATATCAACAAGGCAGAGTATTTGATCTCGCTAACATCAATTGTTTTAGGTATTTGGGATGGACGTTAGTGGGCCAGTTTTTACTCAATATCATCTACCCGCCTTTGGTCACATTGGTTATGAACTCAATGTATGCGGATCTTGCACTGACACGGTCTATTACTTTTGGTGAAAACGACATTGCAATGTTATTAGTAGGTTTTATCATCATCGTTATTGCTGAAGTGATGCGACAAGGGCTAATCTTGAAATTAGAGCAAGAGCTAACAATTTAATATGGCAATTATTATTGAGCTTGATGTACAGCTCGCACAACGCAAAATGAAATCGACTGAGTTGGCCGCAGCGATTGGTATCACTCCGCAGAACTTGTCAATTCTAAGAGCGGGACGAGCTAAAGCTATACGCTTTTCAACTCTAGAGGCCATTTGTCGTTATTTACAATGCCAGCCGGGAGATATTCTGCGTTATCAAGATGATCCTACCGAACCTTAAGGGCTTCATCGTCGATAGAGGTTGACTGAGTAAGGCTTGTATTCCAAGCCTTCAACTTCCTTTTTTAGCTAGATTTTTAATTAAGAAACATTGTTTTCAACTGCTCAGGATGCCGATAAAGCTGGTGCTACTCTAGAGGTGATTTTCTACATCAGCCGATAACAGATGTGCTCGATATTAATGTACACTTTGGTGGCTAAACCTTAAGTGTTTGGCGTTTTTAATCAGCTTGATAAAGTCACTTCGCTTCATATGGACGAGGTTGCTGTGATCTCCTGCCTCAAAATAGATCTCTTTAGCATTGATCAATAAGTCATCATAAACCGCTTCTAAGTTAAAAGCGGCGCCTAAAGAGGGGATAGCGCCCAGCTTACAATCATTAAACATTGGATAGATCTCTTGTTCGCTTATTAAGCGTAGGTCTCGGTTTAGTTTATCACCGAGAGAGCGCAAACTAACTCTATGATCCGCGGGTAAAACAGCCATCATCTTACGGCCTTCGTGATCCTCTAAAATCACAGCTTTGGCAAGTTGTGTAGGCGACACATGTGCAGCAATCGCGGAGCCTATGGAGCTGACACTGCGAGGATGCGACACGAGATCGTACGTCACTTTATTGTCGTCTAAATACTGAGTCAACCGAGTTGAAATAGTCATAATATTACCTCTATTAGCGATATGACCTTAACCATAATTATAGTTCAATCCGCTTGACCGTGTGTCGGCTTAGGTGATGGATATAGCATCACCTGCTAGGTTATTTGGACCTTATCGATTGCGGCAAGATTGAGCTGGCAACTAAAATTGGCACCACCGAGGTGGCTGTGGCTGACTGATAATGTCCCTTGCATTCGCCTTGCAGCAGCTTTTGCAATCGCTAAACCGAGTCCTAATCCACCCGTTTGTTGGCTGCGGCTCTGATCTATGCGAGCAAAAGGTAAAAAGATGGTTTCAAAGTGCTGACTTTCAATACCTGTACCATCGTCATCAACACTAATAACGAGTTGACGAATTTCGCCCTCTTTTTGGCTAAAGCTGAGCGTGACTTCAACTTGAGAGCAGGCATACCTAAGTGCATTTTTAAATAGATTATCAAACATTAACCTGAGGTATGCGGGGTCACATTCAAACTCCATTGGCTGCAGGTTTAAGTTGATGGTAATAGCATGGTCTTTGCTTAACTGCCTAATTCGGCTTTGTAAATATTCATCAAGTTTGACTCGTTCCTGGTTCTGGCTATCACTTTTCTTTGACAGTGCATTGAGCTTTGAGAAAGTGAGTACTTGGCGAGTTAACTTTTCGATATCGTCTATATAATTATCAATATTATCGAGTAAGAGCTGTTCTTGAACATCTTGTTTGCGTTGTCGTAAAAGTCCTGTAGCGAGTTGGATTCGGCTCAGTGGAGTGCGCATCTCGTGGGGAACGGCTTGGGCAAATATTTGGTTTTCTTTAACGGTTTCTGTAATTGAATCAGCCATTTTGTTAAAGCTATTTGCTAGTAAGTTGACAGGCTCTGAATAGTGACCATTGGCCCTAATGTTAAGTTCACCTTGGCCAAACTTTTGGTTTGTCTGCACTAATTGGTTTATTTGTTTTTGTAACTTTCGTACCGAAAAGTAGAGCGTTGTACCTATGGTGATGATGACAATGAGTAGCAAGATAAATGGAGCAAAGCTAGTCGGGTTATGTTGCCAGACTTTTGTTATTGTCGATAGTAACTCGTCACTTGTGCGATCAAAAAACAGATCATGTTCTTCTAAGTCCGATAATAGTAGTATGCCTTTGGGCTGTTCAAGTGGGTATACGGCAAGTAGCCTATTTTCTGTCATCTGATAAATAGCAGTATCGTTGATCTTGGTTAAAAACTGACAATCAACACAATCTTTAGCGGCAAACCACTGCTGCTGCCAGTCAATTTTAAACTGATTTCTTTGTTGTTCTAAATCGATTATGTACTTTACTGGGTCGACTTTCGTATGCCTTAGCTCGGAACGGAGTTCGATAAATAGATGAAAAGTATCTTCATAAAAATCAATATTTTCATTGCGTTCTAGAAAAACCTCACTGAGATACAGCGTCAACAAAATGCTCGCAAATAATGCAGCAAGCAAGCTTATATAAAGGCGTGTGAACAGAGGTGGAAGTATATTAGTCATTAATTAACATGTAGCCTTTATTGCGTACGGTGATGATTTTTTTGTAGGGTGGATGGTCATCATTGAGTTTTCTTCTCAGGCCTGATATTCGCATGTCGACAGAGCGATCATTGAAGTCGTAATCAATACCTCGTAATGAGCGACAACAATCTTCCCTTGATACCACATTGCCTGCGTTTGATGCGAGTATATGTATCATCTCATATTCGGCAGTCGTTAATGGAATTGCAACGGAGTTATAGCTAACTAACTGTTTGGCGCTATCAACGCATAGCTGTCCCACTACGAGTTTGTTAGCAGTTGTGGCTTTGGCGATTTGACTGCGTCTAAGTAATGCTTCGATTCTAGCAACCATCACATGAGGACGGACAGGCTTGATGAGGTAATCATCTGCACCTAGCTTAAGTAAACTGACTTCGCTCATGTCATCAGCACAGGCCGTTAATACCAGAATGGGAGAGACGTAGAACTCTCTAACTTGTTTGCATATCGATATACCATCTAAACCAGGTAGCATTAAGTCTAAAATGATGAGGTCGGGTTGATAGTGCTGCACGCTGCTAACAGCTTTGAGCCCATCAGTAACGATTTGAGTGTGGTAGTTTTCTGCTTCAAGGTACATAGCGGTAAGACGAGAGATCTCTTTATCATCTTCAATAATCAGTATTTTGGCCTTGGTCACTCAATTTCCCCTTGGCATTTTTTAATCAAAGCAGTCGCTATAATTTTACAGACTATTGCTACTATTAAAAGTGCGCTTACATATGCTTACGCGTAGCGATTATCAGCTTACTCGCTCTTACTCGTTTAACTATTTCCCTATGTTAATTTCAATGTTCACATTTTGAATGAGTTGGAGTTATTTATGGTGATTAGAGCATTCGTTGTCGGCGCTGTTGTTAGTGGCGTATTGGGGTTAGTGGCTTGTAACTCAGATTCTTCAAATACATCTAATAGTGGTAATGATAGTAATCTTGGCTCAGGCTTATCGGCAGAAACTAAAGCGTTAGGCATTGAATCTGTGCCGGCGAGGTTATCTACGACCTATAGTGCAGCCCTTAATTTTAACCGCTACTTAGCAGTCAAAGCCCCTAATGGCAAACCTATTCATTTGATAGCTCAAGATAAGCTGAGTGATAACCAGGTTTTACGTGCACGAGCAATCCTAAATCATTACTTAACCGACCTACCAGGCTCTACATTTGGTAGTGATAAGTCTGCTGTGGCTAACAAAATGGCTGATAATGGCGCTGTTTTGTTATTACTTAACGGCAGTGACGATGGCAGTAATAGTGCTACGAACTTAAATGGCCAGCCATTGTACCAAAATGAAATACAAGTAGAGGGAGGCACTTGGTATATCAGTCAGGATTATGAACAACATCGGGATGCCAGTTTTGAAGAGATATTACATATGGTGCATGATTATGGCATTGGAGTTGATCAAAATAGTGAATTTGTCGGTGCATTACCGGGATTCCAAGCCGAAATCCGTTCAGCTCAAATAACAGCACTCAATGATAAGTTATGGGGTGGGGATGCGAACTGGATTACCGAGCTGACTGCAGAGAACAGTTTAAGCCAAGAGTATTTAGCAGCAGTCATTGATGCTTACTATGGTCTATGGGGGGCATGGACTGGCAGTGAGACCCACAGCATGTGGGGAGGGTATATTGCGAAGACTCGAGCTGAACTCAACGATGAAGATCCATCCGCTGCAGCACTTATGAATAACCAGTTTTTCCATTCTTACTTAACCTACAATGCGCGTATAGATGCAAGTTTTAAGGGCGATTTTAGCCTCAGGTTTAACCCTGAACTCGGCTATACCCATCACTCTCAATACCTTAAGGATATAACCTTAACAGGTACAGAAGCCAGTAATGTGGTGGTTAACCAACTGGATAATAATATCACTGGAAACAGTGCGACGAATCAAGTCAAATTCAGTGGTAACTCTTCACAGTACAGTATTGATAAAAAAGATGATGGTACAACAACAATTACAGACATGGTGCGTGATAGAGACGGGTACAACACGCTAAACGGTATTGAGCAGGCTGTATTTATCGATAGCAGCATTTCTTTGTAATTTGGATTACCAAAGCCGCTGCATTAGCGGCTTTATATCAATGTTGTTAACTCACTCTGCGCGAGTAACGCTGCTCAAAGCTAAATGCACTCATTTTAAAGGTGCGGACGGCATCAACCCAACCCACAATAAAAGGCACAAGTGTCCAGCTAAACACTAGGTATAAACTACCTTTTAGGTAGTGGCCTAAATAAAACTTATGTACCCCTAAGCCGCCAAACAGAATGCTAAACCATACCGCGAGACGTTGATTTTTGATGCGAATATCAGGGTCGACACCACAGAGAGATTCCAGCCCTTGTGCGGCCTTGCAATGCGGACAAGTTGTTAGGTCAATCTCAATCTCTTGGTGGCACTGAGGGCAATTGATATTCTGCATCGCAATCTCCAATTATCAAAAAATACATTATGCGTACAAGCGTGCGCTGAAATATAGGTGTGTAGTTCACACTATTAAAATAAAGCTCATAGGATTGATGAGTTAAGAGTGGTTTGCTGCAATTGAATTTGGGTTATTGAGGTTAGGATATTGAATTTTTTACTAGCAAGGGGAGGGCAATGCATAAGTCCAGCGCTGTTTGCCTATATCAATTGATATAAGCAAACTTTCTATTGGTCGTGTTTTTGTTTGTTATCGATAATATTCGCTGGCTTAAGGGCTATGAAATGATATCTCGATAGAGGTTAGATCGTTTACTGGTGATGCTCTTTTAGCTTCTGAAACAACACATCTTTTAGGTTGGCGCGCTGTACCTTGAGTTGGTGCATATGCTCGTCATCAGTCGGGCTACCGTCAATTTCTAGCTGACGAATTTCATAATCTAATAGGTGATATTGCTTGGACTGTTCTTCAAAGATTGGGTCTTTATGGTTCAAATGGACAATGTCTTGTTTAAATTCTGGGAAGTCAAAAATAAGCGCGTGATTTTCATTTAGCATAGTTACTCCTGAAATGTGAACTACAACGTTGTTACTCTCCACATTACAGCATTCTTGACTTTATCAAAGGCTAAATTTAGCTATTTTAGTGATCTCTCTAACAAAATTTATTAGCCTTATTAAAGCCATTAAGTAAGGTCGTTATCACGCCGGCGAAAACACAATTGAATTCGTCTCATGAAGTGTATTTGGCCATGTTATACACTTATATCAATCCCATTATGGATATACTCAGTTCAGAGCTTTCTCAGAGCTTTCTCAGGGCTTTCAATTCAAGGCGCGTTGTTAAGCCAATGCAACGTAGCAGTGAAAGCGCCAGAGGCGCTCACAACGTGCGGCTGATATTTAAGGCATGGGGAAATAACTTAATACAGCGCATGTGCCATTCGATAGAGAATAACGATTAGCGATAAACCACTGACTTGTCTAAGTGATTTTAACTCCCGCTGAATGAGCAACTCTTTAATGGAGTTGGTATTAGCTAAACGTGTCCTTTAATTGATTGGCAAAGGCGATAAACTTCTCTTTAATCGTGCGCTTTACTGAAACAGATAGACTGCCGAGAATGACTTTACCTTCGATAGTAATGATAGGGGCTTGGCGGTTTGCCATCGACGGCGCACAATTTTCAACACTACTTACCGCGCAGTAGGTTTTGCACACCACATTAACATTCTCAGGAATAAATACCGTAGCACTGCCAAGAATACAGTTCAGTTTTATGGTGATATCTTGATGCTGAAAAATGGCATCGGTAAAGTCGAGTGTCGTTTCACCTAATACATTGTTAACTTGAATTGTTTTAGGCACAACCCATTGGCCGCTGCGCTCATTGTTGCCAAGTACACAATTAATACTTAGGTCGTCATCGCGCTGCTTACTTGAGTAATTAGGAGTGAATTGTTGATCTTTTTTACTGCTATATTCTTCGTCAGTAGACAATGACAGATCAGCAACTAAGTCGAGCAACTCTTGATGCGACTCACTGGCCATCGCATCATCGAGACGACGCTCAAACGCTTCCGCGGAGATGACTCCGTGGCTATAGTTCACAATCAGCTTATCAATGACTTCTTCTCTAACTTTTTCTATCGGCCTATCTTCTAATGTGACTGGCATCTGCCGCTCCTTTGGCTGTTAATAGTGTTTTAGAGTATGGACGACTAATTAAGCATGTTACATACCAACTTACTAAACATCATTTTAATCATTATGTTAGCTGATTGTTAATTTAATTTGAGCCAGAATAGCTACAGCTATTTAGCTATTTAGTTAAACATAACACTAAAAAATGGTGATTTTAACAGCGCTACAGCAGTACCGTTGCAATTGGTTATGATGGAGGTGGTATTGCCGATGAGGTTAACTGTAGGCTTAGATTACTTCAACTTTAGAGCCTGCCAATAATCATATAGAGCAGCGATATTGGATGAACAAAGTAGTGGCACTGCAGGTTTAAGCTGCTCATCGCTCCAAAGCCACCACTGCATTTTAAGTAACTGAGATATTTCTGTTGCAGAAAAGCGGAAACGAATGTGCTTTGCTGGGTTAGAGCCCACAATTTCATAAGGCGCGACATCTTTGGTCACCACAGCGCGGCTAGCAATAATAGCGCCATCACCAACATTGACGCCACTCATTATCATGGCTTCACTACCAATCCAAACATCATTACCAATAACGGTATCGCCAGCACGTTCAAAACCATCAATCCCATGACTAAAGTTTTCATGATCCTGATAGAAAAATGGAAAGGTACTGATCCAATCGTGTTGGTGGCCTTGATTACCCGCCATCATAAATACCGCACCTGAGCCAATGGAGCAGTAGTTACCAATAATAAGCTTATCGACGTCTGTTCTATCGGCCATAAGATAACGCGCACAATCATCGAAACTATGATTGTGATAATAGCCAGAATAATAGCTATGCTTACCGACAATAATATTGGGGTTAGTGACTTGCTCTTGCAGTGGCTTACCCACAAATGGGCTTTCGAAATAGTTGTTCAAGTTATAAAACCTTTAGTTCTAATGCAGGCAATATTTTAGTCAGTAATTAGCACTGGGTGACAACACTGGTAATTGTTGGCTCTCCAGAGGTTTGCCAATGGTATTCAAAGTAGCAATTAGTTGCGAAGAGTTTATGCCAACGATTATTCAGATTTTGCAGAAATTCGGTTGATCACTTCATGAGCTTCTTTTAGTCCAGCGCCTGTCTCCTGGCGATATAGGCGAATAGCGGTTAACTTTTTACCTAAGGTAATCGCCGTTAACACCTCTCTAGATACATGTATGTTTTCATCAAACACAATGCCGTTATTCTCTAGCAATGTGTCTATTTTATTTTCTATGATTTTTAATTTTCTATCTGTTTTTTGTATATGGAAAATGTAAAAAACGAGCCCTAAAATAACGATGATTAACAGTGGTTCATCCATGATGTATCGATTCCTTGTCCCTTGAGGATTTTGTTACACAGTGTCTTCAAATTGAGCGTTATAAACTCATTTGTTCTGTATAGCACTTTTGATTTACTTAGGGAAGCGGCGACAATATTGTGGAGCGATTAGATAGAGAACATCGTCAAAAATAAACAGCCCCAGTCAAAGTTATAGAACTGAGCGTTACATCGGTCAGTGGATAAAATTAAAAGGTAGAGACAAAAAATGCCGATAGTTAGTGCAACATCACTATCGGCATTTAATTTAGGCTGAATCAGCTCTTAGGAATGAGCGCCAATTAAGGTTAACCTTCGCTTTCCAGCCACTCTAGGTCTGAGTTCACCCAAGCAAGGGTCAGTTGCGCTAAGGCGATATAGAAATTACCGGTGTCGACCTTGGCGACCTTTGCTACAAAAGTCGCTAACCAATTGGCGAGATTGTCGCGAATAAACTTAAGCTGCTCTTGGTTACTGCTATGCATATTGATATGCGCCACATAAGCCAAGATTACCGCCAGATGATCAGCAGGCTCTGGGAACTCGCTCTGCACTTGCAATTGACTCTGTTTCAAGAACTGCGTCATCTGTTGATGCTGCTCGCCAAATAACAGTGGCTCGTCACCTTTTGCTACAGGCTTGTCGGTTAAATACAGACTGGCGTAAGGCGAAGCACTGTGTTTGGTACCGACTAAAAATAAGCCACAATAATCGGCAGCTAGCTCAAGCAGAGCTTTGTCACTATTAAGTTTGGCAAACTCGGCAACGATCACATCAACGTCAGCTTTAAAGCTTGGTTCAGCAGCCAGTTGTGACCAAAACGCTTGCGCCTGAGTGCTGGTTAACTCATGCAGTGTTTTATGGTCGATCTCCTTGGCAAACAAAGATGAAAGTAACTGGTAAATGGTACTTCTCGCTTGGTTGACTGGGTTCGCTGCTGTTGCTGTGCTCATAGTGCTATCTCAACTGGTCCGCTAAATGAACTAACATTGGGTACTTTACCTTGATACTTTTCAAATTCAACCAGGCAAGTATAGGCTGAGCAAGCTTGCGCCAGTTTTGAGGTACCAATATCTTGAGTCAAAGTGTTTGGATCGCCGTAGCTACACAGTGCTCCAATTTCTGCACCGCCCTCTTTGCTACCGTCTTCACCAACCGGGCCATACCAAGCACCTTCGTGGATACGGATAACGCCTTTAGGGAAGTTACTCGATACCACTGCACCAGCGAGTAGTTGACCGCGGTCGTTGAATACGCGTACCACATCACCCGCTTTAATACCGCGGTGTTTAGCGTCATCAGGATTTAGGTAAACAGGTTCGCGACCATTCACTGTGTAGGTTTCACGGAACTGCTCTGATTCACACATCTGTGAATGCAAACGCTTATCAGGGTGGCAAGATTGCATCCACACTGGGAACTTATCAGAACCTGGTCCGCCGTGGCTGCGCTCTGATTTTTCCATCCAAGTGGGGTGGCCTGGGCAGTCATCGTAGTTATATTGGGCAATTTTACGGCTAAAGATCTCAATCAAACCTGACGGTGTACCCAGTGGGTTGATCTCGGGATCTTCTCTAAATGCCGCATGACGTGTCCAAGGTTTACCTTCACCAAAGTGTACGTAACCCTGTTTCCAGAACTGGTCAAACTCAGGCATTTCAAACTTACCCGCGTTAGCATTTTTACAGTCAGTGTATAGCTTGTTGAGCCATTCACGTTCGGTCATGCCGCGGGTGTACTCTTTCTCTTTACCCATAATACGGGCAAAGCGCGTGAATATTTCAAAATCTGACAAGCTTTCATAAAGCGGCTCGACCATCTTCTGCATTGCTAATACACCACGGTTAGCATAGCTACCATAGACATCAATATCGTTACGCTCAAACGTGGTACATGCCGGCAGCACGATGTCTGAGAAGCGACAAGTTGCCGTCCAGTTCATGTCGATAGTGACTACACATTCAAGCTTTTGAAACGCTTGCTTCATGCGGTTACGATCTTGGTGGTGGTTCCAAGGGTTGTTGCCTGAGAACACCATCATTTTAATATCTGGGAAGGTAACTTTGCTGCCGTTTGAGTCAATGGTTTTACCTGGCTCAAGGATCGCGTCTATCCAGCGTGCAACAGGTATGGTGCTGCTCGTGCCTTTAAAGTCATTGCTGTCAAACAGTGGCTTTTGGTCTTCATCCAAGTTGCGCGGGAAAGCGCCCGGCGCTGCTGCACCAGATGATGGCACGCCAATGCTTGAATAATGATGACCATAGCTAATGCCGCCGCCGGGTAGACCTATTTGACCTATCATGGTGGCCAGAACAGCTGCCATCCAGTAGGGTTGCTCGCCATGCTGCTGACGCTGAATACACCAGCCCATGAGCATTTGGGTGCGATTCTTGGTCATTACCTTGGCGAGATCGCGAATAATTTCTGCGGATACGCCGGTGATCTCAGCCGCCCATTCTGGTGTTTTTGCAACGCCATCGGTTTCACCTTGAATATAAGGTAGGAAACGATCGAAACCTAAGCTGTAACCTTCAATAAACTGAGTGTCATGAAGGTTCTTTGCCACCATTTCGTGGGCAATACCTAACATTAACGCTACGTCAGTTTGTGGGTTAACGTATAACTGCTCACAGCCTAAATATTGTTGGGTTTTAGTGACGACAGGATCGATGCTAATAACGCGGATCTCACCTTTTGCCACTTTCTCTTTTAGCTCGGCAAGGTAAGCATAAGACTCATGAGTCTCAGCATTCCAGCCGACTTGCAAGTTCTTGTAAGGATCGTTCGACCACAAGATAATCGTCTTAGAGTTCTCAAGAATGAGCGGCCAAGAGGTGCCCTGGGCATATACTTCTGTAGAGCCTAAGATGTAAGGTAAAATGGTTTGCCCAGCTCCGGTAGAGTAGTCGCCGACCTTCTTAACAAAGTTGCCATGCATACCAACAGCGCGCTGCATATGGCTGGTGCTAGAGTGCAGCTGACCAGTTGCACGCCAGCCTGTTTGGCCTGCATGAAGTCCTGAAGGGCCATATTTAGTTTGCACTTCATCAAGTGAGTCTTTAAATAGTGTGAGTGCTTTATCCCAAGTGACACGTACAAAGCGGAAATCACCACGTTGGGTGGTATCACTTTTATGGCCTTTAAGTAAAAAGTCCAAACGAACCATTGGGTAACGCACACGAGACGGGTTGTAGACTAAGCCTTTAACACCGTTAATCATGTCTGTTGGATATTTATCACGGTCAAACGGAATAACTTGATCAATCACACCGTTCTTACGCTTCATTTTGAACGCACCAAAGTGTGAACCTGTGGTCAACCAGCCGTCACTTGATTTGGCGCCTGTTGCAGCTAACGCGTTAAGTGGCGCTAATACTGACGAACCGCTAAGTACAACATACGAGGTGCCGACTAAGCCTTTTAAAAAGTCTCTTCTGTTCATGTTGTTATATCCTATTAGTGAGCCGACTTATCGAAGGTTGATGAATGCTCTTGCAGGTACTTCTGTACTAGCGCTTGGGTATCTTGGTCCATGTTGACGAAGGCGATCATGCCTTGGAACATTCCAGGCCAAGTGTTAGCGTCAAAATGCGCTTCATCTGGCTGGGTGTGACATACACTGCAGCTGTCGCTATAGGTGCTGCGTGCGTAGTTCCAAAGTGGTTGTAAGTCGCTAAGTAGATAGTCGGTATCTGTCCAAATGACCGCTTCTACACGCTGCCATTTAAGGCCTGTCATTGGATCTTCTTTCTCTTCGAAAGTTTGAATCACTCCCTCTTCAAGCGCCGCATCTTTTGTCAGTTGAGCCGAAAGAATATTCAAACCAAAGTCATAGTAGATCACGCGACCTGCACCGATTTTCTTTCTCCAGCCATCGATACCTATCTTGGCGCGATTGCCCTTAAGTTCTAACACTTTCACTTTAGTGGCGATGTTCAAGGTACCGGCTTCTACGTCTGTTTTTTCATTAAAATAAACAGGCTTGGTCAGTGCAGTAAAGTAGCTTTGGTCAACCTCTAGGCCGTTAACACCTGAACCAACTTCTGCAATCAGTTCTGGTGCACGGGCGGTACCCATATCCGGTAACTTGTGAGCGATGCCTTTGTGGCAATCGATACAGCTTTGATCTAGCTCAGCAGCGCGTTTCATCTGCTTTTGCGCAAGCTTAGACATGCTGTCCCACTTCATTGAGTCGTAGTTATGGCAGTTTTTACAAGCTAGAGAGTTATCACGGTCGAATCGCTTCCATTCACGGCTTGCCATCTCTAGGCGTTTGTCTTCGAATTTTTCAGGGGTATTGACGGTTTGCAGTAACCAGCCCCAAACATCATGAGAAGCTTCGATTTTACGGCCAATTTTACGGCTCCACTCATGAGGAACATGACAGTCAGGGCAGGTTGCGCGTACACCTGAGTGATTTGACCAATGCACAGTTTCTTGTAGCTCTTTATACGGCATGCTTTCCATGCTGTGGCAGCTAATACAAAACTCTTCGGTGTTGGTGGCTTCAAGTGCGGTGTTAAAACCACCCCAAAAGATAACTCCCATTAGAAACGCTGACACACTAACGGTGCCGAGTGTAAGGTATTGTGCTGGTTTGGTTAGTGTGCGCCAGATGTTAAGTAACCATCTCATAATCGCATCCTCGTAATAAGTTTATAAAGTGAAATAGGGGATTAGTGAGCGACAACGCCGCCAAATGCTTGGATCATCCAAATGATGAAGCCATAGCTACTCACAAAGGCAATGCTTAGCGCAGGGAATAATATAAAGATGATGAAGCTCAATGCTTTAAGCTCATCTTTCTTGCTACTCGTATTCGGGTTATTCGGATTTTGATTTGTCATGACCATTCAGCTCCAGCTCAATCCTTTCTTTGATGAGGCCATTATAGGGAGATGATGTGAACAGCGATGGGGCTTGCAATGAACAGCTTGAGACAAGTTATGAATAAATATGAACAGAATTAGAGATTGGTAATTAAGCAAGTTGTAGTTTTTAAAATCAGTGACTTGTATTGGTTTTGGCTGGAGGGTGGACGTAATAGCTTGCAGAGGTTATATCAGCCGTCCATAAGCGCTGCAAACAGCGGCTGATACTAAAAGTGTGATTATTTTGTCATAACATGATAGCTAATAAATCCAATCCAACTTAGGGTCAGTAAACCCCAAGGTAGGTAAGGACTGGCGGCGCGGTCTTCTATGTTTTCTTCAGTATGCTCATTTTCAGCTGCTTTGGCTTTAGCGCGAACCTGTTGTTTCTTTTGTTTATCACGAACCCTAGCCTTACCTTTTTGCTGCTTTTTATATTCAGCAATGCCTTTTTCTATACCTTGAGCAATCAGCTTGGTTTGCTCTTTTGTTTGACCTGGTTTTTGGTTTGCTTTAGCGACTTTCATCGCCTCATCCTTGGTTTCGCTCGAGATCTGTTGTGCCATATTAATTGAATGCTTAGCTAAGAATGAGCTCACTATAACATGAGCGCATTTATCATTTAGTGACTTATTTTCCCTGCTAGCCTAAATGCTTTTTAATTTTGATTTTCAGCCAAAAATTCAAACAGACCTGTTTGCATATTCACATTCCAAAAGCGTCCCGCCAACGTCAGTGTTAATGCGTTACTGCTTAGCTGCGCGAGTCCATGACTTTGCCATGCTTTGAATAACGGTTGTAATTGCTCGACAAGATCAGTTTCAAGCTGGCTAAATTGCAATTTCCCGCCGTCTAAACCTCGTTTAAAAATAGCGTCGAGTTTGGCTGATGGGTTAGGCGTAAACATCATTCCTGGTACATTATGAGGCGTAGATAATGATGCGTCATTACCAATCGTGCAGGGCTGTTGTTGGGCTTGATGCCAATCGGTCAAACTGCGAGCGTTCATCATCGAATGACCATGAATACTGCCACCAGCACCTGCACCAAAGGGAAGGATCTCAATGCCACTCTTAGCTAACGAGTTATAGACGCTGCGCTCACGTGCATCGCGGCGCCAGTGGCAACTCGATAAACGTTGCCATTGGTTTGATTCTAGATGCTCTGCGCCATAAGCATACATCTGTGCGCGGGTTTGACTGTCGGCTTGAAATTCACTGCTATTGGTTCCGAGCACTTTGCCTTTGTCACTGGCACGATCAATTCGGGTACCACCTAGACCTATAAGTTGATAAAGATCGACTCCATGGACACCGCTATCTAGGACTGCTTGTAAATCCTGCTGCCAGATTGACAGAGTTTGCCCCGGTAGGCCAAAAATAAGATCGACCACGATGCTGGCGCTATCATGTTGGCTTAACGTTGATAGTCGCTGCAATAATTGTGCTTTGTCATCAAAACGGCCTGCGGCGCGTCTAACTTCAGTGTCAAAACTCTGCACACCGAATGAAAAGCGATTAAAGCCAGCAGCCAACGCGCTATGCCATTTGCCATCATCAAAGCCATTGAGACGACCTTCGAGCGTCACCTCTGCATTATCAACTAATGGGAAGCGGTTTATTGCCTCACCTAGCATCGCAATTTCTGTAGCTTGTATATCGGTAGGTGTGCCACCACCTACGTATACCGTGTCAAATGGTTGGCTTTGTGCAAATGGGCTGTTAGCGGCAACGCTTAATTGCTGACACAACTGCTGCACATAATCACTTATTCGCTGAGGGTTAGCGCCATTTTCGAAGAAATTACAGAAACTACAGCGCTTACGGCAAAAAGGGATATGGACATATAGCGCTCTATGCTGTGCCTGAGTGGGTTGTTGCCACCATTGTTGCCACAGCTCTGGCGTGACATTCGCTGGGCGGCTGCCACTGCGACCAGCGTGTGGTGCACTCTTTACCTTAAAGGCATGCTGCAGTGGTTCAGGGCTTGAGATCCCTGTCATGGATGGCGTTAGAATCATTATTTCTCTCAAAAACTACAATTATAATCGATTGCTGAATGATAACTATTATCAATTGAGATTTGAGTGAGATGGATCAAGTTAGCTGCTGTTTGCAATGTAAATGTTGAGTCGAATGGGGCGGCATGAGCCATCTCCATCCGTGGAAATAGCAAAGCTAAAACGAGTATCAATATACCCATTAGCAAGAGTAAGTTGTTTGTTGACTCGATAATTAAAACAGCAGTGGTGTTTGTTGTCCCGGTTCCATCACTACTATGGGGTCGTACTTCCATACTTGTCTTATGGTTTCTGCTGTTAATGCTGCAGCAGGAGTACCATCACTGACCACTTTTCCCTGCTCCAATATAATCAACCTATCAGCATATCGGGATGCTTGATTTAGATCATGCAACACAACCACCACTGCATAATTGTTTTCATGGGCGAGTGACTTTGCCAGTTTTAAAACCCGGTGTTGCTGCGCCAAATCTAGTGCTGATGTTGGTTCATCTAGAAACAGGATTGCAGGTTTGTCTGATTGCGTGAGTTGAGTTAATACTCGTGCCAGCTGTACTCGCTGCTTTTCACCGCCTGAGAGTGTGGGATAGCTGCGCTGTTTCAAAGCCGTTAGATCTAATTTATCTAGCTGACTATCGATGAGTTGCTGACCTTGCGGCTTTGAAAGCGTTAACGGGTATAACCCCATCTCAACCACTTGATTGACCTTAAAGGGAAATGTTAACGAAGCATGTTGTGGTAACACTGCGAGTGATTTAGCTAACTGCTGCCTATCCCAGCTACCCAAGGCTTGGCCGTGAACTTTTATTCGGCCAGCTTCAGCTTCAACCTCTTGGCATAAGCTTTTTAGCAGGGTTGACTTACCTGCGCCATTTGGCCCCAAAAGCGCAGTGACTTCACCTGCTTGTATCGTCAAGTCTATGTCTGTGAGTACAGGCTTATGACCGATGCGTACTGACAGGTGGTTAACTTCTATTACAGTCGCCTTAGAGTCAGATTGCGACAAAGGTTTAGATTGAGAAAACTTTGTTTGCTTCATGCTTATATCAACCTCATATTCATACCAGCCGACTGCGCTGTTTGAGCAATAAAACGATAAAGAAGGGCGCACCGAGTAGCGCTGTCACTAAACCGACTGGCAGCTCGGATGGGGCAACGATAGCGCGTGCGCCTATATCTGCAAGGGCTAGTAATGCGGCACCTAGCATCGCGCTAAGAGGCAATAGTTGCTTATGATCTGGGCCAACTAACATGCGAACAAGATGTGGTATCACCAGGCCGATAAAGCCAATAATACCGGTCGCTGCAACCGATATTCCGACGCCGATAGCGCACAGCACAATCAGCTTCAGTTTCAGTTTGTCGACATCAAGGCCTAAGTGTCGGGCTTCGGCTTCTCCAAGTAATAATGCATTAAGCGCTTTGGCTGAGCGATTGAACTGCCAACTGACGAGCGCAAGCGCAATCAGTGTAAGGATGACGTAATGCCATTGAGCACCTGCTATCGAGCCTAGCTGCCAAAGCGTGAGATCTCTAAGTGCCATGTCGTCAGCCATATAGGTAAGTAGTCCAATCCCTGCACCAGCAAGTGCCGCAACAGCAACTCCCGATAGTAGCAGTAGCACTACCGAAGTCCCCGTTGGACTGCTGGCAAGGCGATAGACGACTAACGTGGTGACTAAACCTGCTAAGAAGGCACTGATTGCAACTGCATACTCACCACCTTGGGGAAACAGCACGATACAGACTGCGGCACCGAGTGCTGCGCCGGATGAAACACCAATAATGCCCGGATCGGCCAGTGGGTTACGAAAAAGTCCCTGCATCACTGCGCCACATTGTGCTAACACTGCTCCAACAGCTAAGGCGAGCAGGGTGCGTGGTAAGCGCACATTATCAACCACTAATTGTTCATGGGGGGCAACATTTCCAATCTCTAAATGTGTTGCCCAATTGATGACGGCACTGAAGCTAGCACTGGGACTAATTTGTAGTGGACCTATGCTGACAGACATCAGGCTTGTTACAACCAGAGCGGTTAGTAAACAGGGCCAAAGCCAACGAGTATTTTCCATTTATGGTTTCCAGTTATGCTATTTAGTAACGCTTAACGTTGATAAAATCGCTGGCTAGCTTGTCAGCTGCTGCGATTGCACTAATTCCTAAACCACCCAATAAGGCTTGTGAGTTAAGGTTTTGGATCTGCTTGTTTTTCCCTGCTGGAGTGTGTGCCAATAACGGCATATTTTTAAGCAATGTATCAACGGGATTTGCAGTTTCTTTGTCTGAACGGTTTGAGATCAAAATAACGTCAGGGTTAAGTGCCAAAACCCCCTCTTGTGAGACACTTTTATAGCCGGAGAAACCGGCGATATTTTTGCCGCCGGCTAAGTTGATGATGATATCCGCAGCTGTGTCGTCACCTCCTACACGAGCGGGTCTGTCTGCTTGCAACAGTAGAAATAACACCTTGGGCGCATCGCCTTTACTGGCAATCTGTTGCTTTTTAGCTTCAATATCTACAAATGATTGCTGTAACTCTGACTTCAGCTGCTTTGCTTGGGATTCTCTTTGTAGCAGTTTGCCCATTTGATCAATATTGCTATATAGCTGAGCTTGCGTGTTGGCACTGGGCAGTTGTACCACGTTAACGTTAGCGGCCGACAATACATCTAAGGTTGCTTTAGGTCCCATGGCATCTGAACCCAATACAATGCTTGGATTAAGCGCCAAAATTCCCTCGGCAGATAGCATTCTGTGATAACCAAGTTTAGCGATATCTTTAGATTCACTTGGCAGTTGGCTGGTGGAGTCAACGGCAACCAACTCGTTGCCTGCATCGAGTGCAAATACTAATTCCGTCATTCCCGCTCCGGCGCTGACAACGCGTGAGCCGCTGTGCTGATGCTCTCCCTCATGAGCAGTAGCGCTGCTGCACAATAGCGCTGATATGCAAAGGCTCGCAGCCATGCGGCGGCTAGATGGCAGTATAGTCGTTAAGTTAAGCATGAAAAACTCCAGAAATTAATCTTGTCATTAAAGCGTGAATCAAACATTTGACTCACGTAAACTTGGCTGAGTAACTAAAAAGCAACTTGTCTAAGGTGCTGCATACTTGAGTGCGGTTTTTGTATTAAGGCTCCATCAAAATTTGGGTATTGCTGATCTGTTGCCGTTGTAGCAATGCCAGTACATTCATTAAGGGTTGTACTGGAGCATTTTTGTCTGCAGCAACCACGACCTTAACGTCAGGATCAACCCTAAATACCTTGATGAATTCGGCTTCAAACTCATCGAAGTTTTGATATGTGGTGCCGTTAATCGCCCAATGTGGATCGGCGGTGAGAATGTTTATCGCCACATGCTTATCGTGGGACAGAGCATTTAAGCTTGAGTCAGCTTCTGTCGGCACATCGACTGGCAAGCTAAGTAGTTGGGTATTGGCGGTTAACAATAAAAACACCAGCACGATAAAGATGATGTCAATGAGTGGGGTTAGATCTAACCCTTGCAGAGCGCTGCTATGCTCGCTGTCACTTGTGATCATCAGCTCGCTCCATTTGGCACTTGGCAGCTTGCTTCTTTGCAAGTAGCCGCTTTACTGCAGAGCTGCGCAGCACTGTCGCTGCCTATGCTCAAGGCTTGATCAAAACCTGCTAGCCACAGGTTTAACAGGTTGAGTGCATGGGCTAATTTATTGCAACGTCTTTCAGCCCAAAGCGTAAACAGGTGAGCCATGGTGATGGCTGGAACCGCAATAATAAGTCCTGCGGCGGTGGTATTCATCGCAAGGCCTAGACCGGAAGCCAGTTCCGACGGTGTCACCGGGCCGTCGGATAGGCCTAGTTGATTAAACATTTCGATTAAGCCAAGCACTGTGCCTAACAAGCCTAGTAATGGCGTGATTATGCCGATGATCTGCAAAACTTTGAGGCCTGAAAGTAGTCGGCTTTTTTGCTTCACGAGCCACAGGTTGACGATCTCTTCGCGCATTTCACGACTTTGATCACTGTGGCGCAATAGCAATGCAGTGCCTTTAGCCAACATGCTGCGACCTTGACTGATCTCTGCTGTCAATTGTTGACGTTGTTCGGGAGTTGCACTGCGTGCTTGTTGACGTAACTGGGTCAGCCAGTTGTCACGTTTTGGCAGCTCATAAAGCATGAGCGCAAGGCGCTCGAGGATAATCATTAGTGCCACAAAAGCACAGATAAAAAGTGGCCATGTAAGATAGCCTAGTTGCTCTGCAAGTTGCTGATACAGCGGTTGGGACACAGATTGCGCTGCTGATTGAGATAAAGCTTGAGACATTTAAGTTTCCTATACGATAACCATTTATCGCGTTTTGTTAATGGTGTTATTCGCGTCGTCCCTAAAACGCATTTGTTACTTTTTAGCAGCAGCTAAAAGAGTCTAAATTTCTCTCCTAGAGAAATGTCATCGAAAATAAGTCCGAGATTCCCGTTTTCTCCGATCTAACACCGCCTCGGATCTTCGTATTAATTGAGTTGAAACTTAACCGGCACACGCACTGTGTAGGCGTATGCAGTTTGCGGGGAGGGCGCTGAAAATTGCCACTTCTCTACCGCATTAAGTGCTGCTTTATCGAGTAACCGGTAACCGGAACTGTCGATTAAAGTCAGTGATAACTGCTCACCCACCTGATTGAAAATCACCTCAATGGTTGCAGTGCCCTGTAGTCCGCGTTTACGGGCTTTTTTGGGGTAGTGCGGCTGTGCGGGGGGACTGGCAAATGTTGGCTGGCTCAACTCTACAGACTGTTGAGTCACGCCCTGCTTGGCACTCTCCTGGCTTTGATTATGGGCTATCTCTTTATTGCTATTGTCTAGAGCTGACTCTTTGGCAGGCGCTGTATCGTTAATTTTCTTGGTAACGGCCTCAGCAACAGGTTTGCTACTTGCTGTTGGCTTTTCAGCTGCTGTCGCTGCGGTTTTAGGTTTGCTTGTTACAACAGGTTTTGAATCTGCTGGTGTGGACTCGACAGCTTTGGTTTTAACGGGTTTTGGCGGCGCAATATCTTTAACTGGCTCAGGTTCTGCAGCGCTACTTGCTGGTGCTTGACTTGCTTGCATGGCAATCGAAAGGTTCACCGCCTGATGAGTCCCCATCGCTGAGCCTGCATCTAGTTGCAGACTTGGGGAGGTGTTTTGAGAGGCAAGCACTCCACCTTGGATTAACAAAGTGATGCAACCAAAAGCAAAATATCGTTTAGGAGTCATGGCCGATTGTCTTGTCTAAAATCATTACTGCTGAATACACCTTAAGAAATACATATGCTTAGCCAAGCTTTACAAAACTTACAATTTACATATTTTACAGAAGGTTATATTCAATAGTTTTATCGAATGACAATAAGATACACAAATCTTAATGAGATCGCAAATGATAATGATTTTCATTTGATCTATATTTTTTTCTCAGGTAAAGTGCCGAAAATAATAGAACGGGTGTCCGATTCTGCGCAATTAATGGACTAATAAGTTGTTGTCGCTCCCACCATAAACTTACCTTGAGGATTGAAACATGACCAAGAAGCCACTCGTAATTGCAATGGCAATGGCTTTTAGCTCCAGTGTATATGCAGAGCAAACCCAGCAAGTTACCGAATTTGATGAAGTCGTTGTTTCTGCCACTCGTGTCACTGAAAAAGTATCAGAAACGAGCCGTAGCGTAGCTGTCGTCAGCGAGGAACAGCTACAAGAGCTTCAACCTGCATCAGTCGCTCAAGCACTTAAAAATGAAGCAAACGTTAATGTTTCAAATGGCCCAAGAGCTTCATCTCAGGGAGTTGAAATTCGAGGCTTAGGTGGCCAACGTGTGCTGCAAACTATTGATGGTGCACGCCAAAATACTAACTCAGGTCATCGCGGAACCTACTTCATCGATCCCGAATTACTCAGTTCTGTTGAAGTTGTACGTGGCCCTGCAAGTAGCCTTTGGGGCAGTGGAGCGATAGGTGGTGTGGTTGCCCAAAACACCAAATCTGCGAGTGACTTTCTTGAAGATGAAGACACGTTCGGCGGTTATTTAAAGCAAGGTTTCGAAAGCAATGGAGATCGCGCTAAAACCAGTGGTGCAATCTATGGATTATCTGAAACTGCGAACACCGGCACGGTAGATTGGCTGATAAATGGTAGTTATTACGACAGTAATAATATTAAAGTGGGTAATGACAAAACCCTTGAAAATAGTGCTTCTGAAGGCACAAGCGGCTTAGCCAAATTAGGTTGGGAGCCGACCGAAGAGCAGCGGTTGCAGCTTTCAGCAAGATTTTCTAAAGTTGATGAGTTAGTACCGAGCAATCCAACCACTGAAGTGGGTAGCTCTGTACCACTGGTGAAACGTAAAACTAACGATCAAAACGTCACCTTAGATTATAGCTTCAACCCAACTGCGAATAAGTTGCTCGATCTCAATGCCACCTTGTACTGGAATGGTACCGACTATGACGAAGACCGTGTCACTAAAAACCAAGTCGACAGCACTGAATACAACACTCTTGGTTTCAGTATCAATAACAGTTCCGAGTTCGCCAATACGGTATTAACATATGGCGTAGATGGGTACCAAGACACGATAAAAACAGTACGTGATGATAGCGGACAAGCGGGTCAGCGTCCTGACGATATTGACGGTGAAACCGCAGTTTGGGGCGCTTTCACTCGTGCCGATATTAGCTTATCTGACAACTGGAAAGTCGATGCGGCCGTACGCTACGACGCCTTTAAAAATACCAGTAACAACTTAAACCAAGAATCTGACGACAGTGCGTTTTCACCGTCTGTGGGCTTGGTATGGACGACAACGGATTGGTTAACCTTAAGCGCTCGCTATGACCAAGCTTTCCGTGCACCCAGTATTGAGGAGATGTATTCAACCGGTACTCATTACTGCATCCCGCCGATCCCTGGCTTTTTGCCTGGCGGGCTTTGCAATACCTTTGAAATCAATCCAGATCTAAAAGCAGAAAAAGCGCAAAACAAAGAGATAAAAGCAGATCTTCGTTTTAGTGAACTTGCTGGTAACGATGAACTAGCAATGACCTTAAGCGTATTCAGAAATGATGTTGATGATTTTATCGAACAATCAGTGTCAGATCCGCTTATGGGCATTCCTGGTTTTGAGCAAACGACCTCTTGGAACAACGTTGATGAAGCCAAACTAACAGGTTTTGAATTCAGTACTCGTTACCGTTATGAGCAAACTCGCTTGAGCTTAAATTATGGTCAAACAGAGGGTAAAGACAAAACCGAAGGCGACTACCTGACTAACATACCAGCTAAAAAATTGGGCATCGATCTGTCACAAGCCATTATGGAAGGTGATATGAAGTTTGGTACTCGTTTCACTTACGTTGCTGAGCAAGATCAGTTACCTGAGGATTACGCTAATCAGTATGACTCATACAAACTTTGGGATGTCTATGTTGCATGGGAACCTGCAATGGGCACATTCGAAGGCTTAAGAGTCGACTTTGCAGTTGAAAACATCGGTGATGAGGAATATCGCCAAGCGTGGCAAACCCTGTATGAACAGGGAAGGAACTTTAAATTGTCTGCGCGTTATAGCTTCTAACGAAGCTGTCGAATAAGGCCAAGTCACCAACAATAAGTGACTTGGCCTTTTGTTGTTTTTTTAATTGGAGATATTCCATGTCAGCTACAGTAGAAACCATCCGCCAACACCTGATTGATAACGCTAGTGCAATGCCTAGCCAAATAGCAGCAGAACTTAACGTGTCTGAGTTTGAAGTGGTGTCAGCACTACCAAGCGAGCAACTGGCACTGCTGCCGATCTCAGAAAAAGATACCTTGCTGGCCTCTCTGCCTGAATGGGGCAACATGACCACTATCGTGTCAGTATCAGGCAGCATTTTTGAGTTTAAAGGTGCGTTCCCTAAAGGAAAGTATGCCCACGGTTATTACAACCTCATCACCAAAGGTGATGGTTTACATGGTCATTTAAAGTTAGATGATATTAGCGCCATTGCCTTAATCAGCAAGCCGTTTCGTGGCACAGAAAGTCACTCAATTAATTTCTTTGGCGCCGCTGGTGAAGTGGTATTTAAAGTGTATTTAGGTCGCGACAAAAAACGCGTATTACTGCCAGAGCAAGTGACTCGTTTCAAAGCATTAAAAGCTGAACTAAAGACAGCTACGGCTTAACGCTATATCCAAGATTTTAGCGGAATAAACTTAATAACCACTGCTCGAAAAGTTGAAGTACTGGCTACAAATTAAAATAAGAGAATAGTGCAATGACGACTGAAAAAGAACAAAGATTACGAGACAAACTACTGCCAGAGATTGAAGAGTTTAAGCGTGCTCGCTCAACCCTACAGCTTGCAACACAAGACGCGAGTGGTATTCCAAATGCCAGCTATGCCCCATTTGCATTAGCCGACGATGGCTTTTACATTTTAGTCAGTGAGCTTGCTCGTCATGGCACTAATCTAAAAGCCTCAAACATCTTGTCTGTGATGCTGGTTGAAGACGAAAATGAAGCCAAAAGTGTTTTCGCCCGTAAGCGCTTAACCTTCGATGCTACTGCTGAACTGGTCGAGCGTGATAGCGAAACCTTTACAAAAGGAGTGGCAGCGCTTTCTGGCCGTTTCGGTGAGATGATCGATAACCTCGCAGGCCTAACAGATTTCAACCTGTTTAAGCTAAATCCCCATCAAGGGCTCTATGTTAAAGGCTTTGGCCAAGCATTTAGCTTATCGGGAGCGGAGCTGCTTGATGTGGATTGGAAGCGAGATGGTCATCATGGCACACCCAAAGCGGAGCTTGCTGAAATTAAATAGCTGCTGTAGCTGTATTATTTAGTAAGCCTCAGCCTGAAACACGGCCAAGACACATATTCACATACAAAGCATTTTCTAAACATTACCCGCTTTCTGGCGGGTTTTGTTATTCTAATCCTGTATATATTCAAATCTAGGACATTGCATTGAGTCAACAAGCATCTTCTGTCTCGACAGGAACCACTGAGACCACTGCGGGCAATAAGGCGCCGCTAGACACCGCTGGACTAACCCCACCGGTTAGCCGCCGTGCTGTTTTGCCATGGATTGGTGCTTTTTTAAAACCTTATCGCGCTAAAGTCATCGCCGCGATTATTTTCCTCTTTATCGGCTCTTTAGCTTGGCTTTCACTCGGACAAGGTGTCCGTTTGATGGTTGATGAAGGTTTTTTACAAGACAATGGTTCGCGTCTTAACGAAATCATTTTGTTGGTGGTTGCCATAACAGCCTTGAGCAGCAGCGCGATATTTTGTCGTTTCTACTTGATGACTTGGCTTGGTGAGCGCGTGAGTGCCGATATCCGTCTTAAAGTTTATGATCATCTATTAAAGTTATCGCCGGGTTTCTACGCCAAGCTCAGAACCGGTGAAGTGATCTCCCGTTTTACCGCCGACTCAACCTTGCTGCAGTCAGTTGTTGGGCAAAGTTTGTCTATGGCACTGCGCGCCAGTGTGACCGTGATTGGTGGCATTGTGATGATGGCAATCACCAGCCTTAAAATGACTGGGCTGGTGCTACTGGCGGTACCTATGGTGCTGGGGCCAATCTTCTTTTTTGGTCGTAAGGTGCGTGACTTATCCCGAAAAAGCCAAGATAAAGTGGGTGACTTGGGCGCCTATGTCGATGAGACCCTGCACGAAATACATACCGTGCAGGCTTACTCTCATGAAGATAGAGACCGTGCGCTATTTGGTGAGCGTGTCGAGTCTGTCATGGATGCCGCCAAAGGGCGTATCAAGTACCGCTCTATTCTTATTTCGCTGGTGATGTTCTTAAGTATTTTAGCTATCGCACTTGTTACTTGGGTGGGCGCCCATGATGTAATGAATGGCAGTATCACCGGTGGTGAGCTATCCGCCTTTATGTTTTATGCGGTAATGGTCGCGGGCTCCGTGGCAACCATCAGTGAGGTCATTGGCGAAATACAGCGAGCAGCAGGTGCGACGGAGAGGTTAATCGAATTGGTTGAAACGCCAATAGATATCCCTACAGTTGCAGAGCCATTGTCTTTACCTGAAGTGGTTAAAGGTGAACTGGCGTTAAAACAGGTGCGATTTGCTTACAGTAATATTCGTGAAGGTGGCATTGAGGAGCATGGCGAAGATGAGGTGATCCGCGGGCTTAATATTCACATTAAACCGGCCGAGCGAGTTGCCCTCGTCGGCGCTAGCGGCGCAGGTAAGAGTACCTTGTTTGAATTACTGCAGCGCTTTTACGTGCTTAACAGCGGTAGTATTGAGCTTGACGGCGTTGATATCTCAAAGTTATGTCCGCAAATCCTCAGACAGCAATATGCATTAGTGCCGCAAGAGTCGGTTATTTTTGCAACCAGCGTGCTAGAAAATGTGCGTTACGGGCGACTTGATGCTAGCGAAGCAGAGGTAAAGCAAGCTTGCATTGCTGCCAGAGCCGATGAGTTTATTACTGAATTTAGTGATGGTTACCACACCTATTTAGGTGAGCGTGGCGTGCGTTTATCTGGCGGGCAAAAGCAGCGAATCGCCATTGCGCGTGCCATATTAGCAGATAGACCAATCTTATTGCTGGATGAAGCCACCAGTGCGCTTGACGCCATTAGTGAGCAAAAGGTCAAGCAAGCGCTTGATAGCTTAATGGTTAACAAAACAACGTTAATCATTGCCCATCGTCTATCGACGGTCATTAATGCCGACCGGATTTTGGTGTTGGATAAAGGCCAGTTGATTGCTAGTGGCACCCATAATGAATTAATGCAAAGCAGTGAGCTATATCGTGAATTTGCCAGTTTACAGCTATTAACTGAAGACGTTACCGCCGCAACGAGTTAACCGTGTCATGGTATGGTTTAAAGAGGGCGAGTTATCTCGCCCTTTTTTATTCAACATATTGAGATTTAAAATTGTGGTCACGGTGAACTATATTCTAATCGTTAACGTATTGAATCATTGTGGTTTACTATTATTCTGTTGAGGGTTTATCTATGCGGTTTTGCTTAGTGTTATCTATGTTGTTTCTGTCAGCTTGTACCAGCCTCCCAAAAGGCATTCAACCGGTTGATGACTTTGAGTTACCTAAGTACCTCGGCACTTGGTATGAAATCGCTAGGCTCGACCATAGTTTTGAGCGTGGCATGGAGCAGGTGACGGCTAATTACGAGATGCGTGAAGACGGTGGCGTTAAGGTGACAAACCGCGGTTTTAAAACCGACGAGCAGGTGTGGGATAGCGCCGAGGGCAAAGCGTTCTTTGTTGATGAGACTAACATTGGCCATTTAAAGGTGTCGTTCTTCGGACCATTTTACGGCTCTTATGTAGTGTATGAATTAGATAAAGAGGGTTATCAGTACGCGTTTATCACCAGTTATAACCGCGATTACCTGTGGTTTTTATCTAGAACACCAGAGGTGAGTGAAGCGCTTAAACAGCAGTTTACCGAGCAAGCGAAAGCGTTAGGGTTTGCGATGGATGAGATTATCTGGGTTAATCAGTCATAGATCGTTACGGGTAGGTAACTGTTAGCAACTAGCGATTAAAGCTGCGTTTAATTGTGCATCTCTGAATCCTGCACTATGGCCTGCGGCCACTGAGGTCGTGGCGCTTCGCCCACACCCGAGCCAAGGGGGAAAGCGCTTGTCCCCCTTGGCGAACCCTCAGCGCCCCGGCGAAATTTAAAAAGCAAAATTTCCAACGGGGAAGATGGTGTTTTCAATTATTTTGTCGTTTATTGATGAACTCAGCATCTTAAAATTAAAAACTAAAATGCCGGATGATTACGCTTTTCAAACCCGGTGTAGATGCGGCTGAGGCCTTCGATAACAGGGATGTTTTCGTTGAGCTTACATGGAAGTACTTGCAGCGAGCCTCAGTTGCGTTTGCACATACGACTGCCGCAGGCAATTGGAACCACTGAAGGCAAAGTACCAAGCTTCGCTTGAGCTATTCATTATAGCCAACGTCGTGGCGCTTCGCCCATTTTCGTAATCAAGAGCAGAGCCAAGGGGTAAAGCGCTTGTACCCGCTCTTGATTTCATAAGAGTCCAACTCTCAGCACCTCGGCGAAGTTTAAAAAGCGAAATTTCCAACGGGGAAGATTGCTGTCTACAAATTTGGCTACTTAAATATAAATACTTATGTTCACTGATGTGGAGGTTCATCTAAATTAAAAGCTTTTATTGATAAACCCAATGCTTAGAGGTGCGCTTTTATAACCCTGTGTCGCTATGGCCGTGACTGGCCATGACATGGATGTTATGGCAGAGCCATCCACGGATGGACTTGTAGCGTGTCACGGAAGTATCAGCACATACGGTCGTTCATTCACATCCATGTTATCACGATATTCAGATCTCCTATCCCGCATCTACCGCAGGCAATTTATTTGCCTATGCTTAGCTAATATCGTTATGACATGGCTTAAAGAAAATAACGGTAAAAATCATTTACAACAGTATTTTAGTGGTGGTAAATTCAACAACATTCACCCTTTCGGGCAAAGAATGGAATCGTGCGACTGTTATTTGCTACGTGTAGTATTGAGAGCCATTCGAGTTTTGTTGGATAATTAAAATGACGTTTTTTTTCGTAGTATTTTGTCTGTGGTTACTGCCGATTATTTTTATCTCGATTTCCAAAAAAGTTTCAGGTGCCGAAAAGGCTGCTTGGATCTTAGCGATTGTTTTTATCTCTTGGCTTGCTTGGATATTTTATATATTGCTTGCTCCGCTGAAACCAAGACCAAACCAGTTCGGTGACTCTTAGGTAGAGCTGATGAAGTAGTGAAGAGCATTATCGAACAGCTAATGAATAAGATAAGGGAGTCATGGTGGCAATTTATAACTCATGCCAGAAAGCGATAAGGCGAGGGGATGAGCAGAGCTAAAAAATTTAACCTGTTGCTAATTGTTCAACTAGTTGCCACTGTGATGTTTAAAACGATTTCAGTCGATGTTGCGTTCTATATGAACCCTTTTTATATAGTCGGCATGGCGCTGGGTATTTATTTAATGTTAAAAGCAGTTGTTTATACTTGCTCAAGCTGCGGAAAACATCAAATTATGCTTAGCTGGTTTAAGTATCGTTTACCTACAGATAACTGTTATACATGTTCACATAAAATGGACTGATTATCAGATAGGCATAAATTATACTGTGCTCATAGAGATTGCCGCGGTGATTCAGAATTGTTCAATTTGTTTCAAGTTGGAAAATGATAAAAGGGAGCCATAGGCTCCCTTTATTTTTTACTCAAAAACTTAACTCAAATCTAACTCACTTGCGCAGTTCTCTGCGCAGGATCTTACCGACTGTCGATTTAGGTAGAGCATCAACGAAGGTGATGATCTTAGGCACTTTGTAAGCGGTTAGCTGTTCACGGCAGTAACTATCGATGGTTGTTTTTGCTTGCTGGTGATCCATGTTGCTGTCATTGAGCACGATAACCGCTTTAACCGCTTCGCCGCTGCGCTCGTCTTCGATACCAATCACTGCACATTCGAGTACTGCTTCATGGTTGGATAATACATCTTCGACTTCGTTAGGGTAGACGTTAAAGCCAGAAACGATAATCATGTCCTTTTTTCGGTCGACAATTTTGTGGTAACCATCATTTGTTGCGAGCGCAATATCGCCAGTTTTAAAGTAACCATCACTGGTCATCACCTTGGCGGTCTCATCTGGGTTATTCCAATAACCGAGCATCACTTGTGGGCCAAAAACGGCTAACTCGCCAGTCTCGCCATTGGGGACTTCTTTATCATCCATGTCGAGGATCTTTACATGGGTGCCGATTACAGGTTTTCCTATGGTACCGAGTTGCTCAAGCCCTGGGGCATTGAGTGACACAACTGGTGATGTTTCCGATAAACCGTAACCTTCGGAGATAGTGCAACCTGTGGTTTGCTGCCACATATTGGCAGCGGCTTGGGTGAGCGCGGTGCCACCTGAGATGGTGACTTTGAGATGACTAAAGTCGAGCGCCTTAAATTCTGGTTGGTGGCACAGGCCAACAAACAAAGTGTTGAGCCCAGCAAAGCCGGTAAATGGGTAGTTTGCGAGTGTCGAGATAAGCCCTGAAATATCGCGCGGATTAGGAATTAATACCGAACAGCCACCACGTTCATAGTAGAGCACTAAATTCACCATAAAGGCGTAGATGTGGTAAACAGGCAGCGGCGCGACAAATATCTCCTCGCCTTCCACTAGTCGGTCGCCTAAGCGAGATTTTATCTGCATCGCATTGGCAAGTAGATTGCCATGGGTCAGCATTGCGCCTTTCGATAAACCAGTGGTACCGCCTGTATATTGCAACGCGGCGATTTGCCCGGAAACACTAATCACTGGCGCATAGTGGAGTTTTTCGCCTGCAGCAAGCACGTCACAAAAGGATACGGTCGCAAATGGCACTTCAGGTTGTGGCTGTGGTGCAATTAAGTCCATCGCATGGGTTGAGATAACCGTTTCTATCTCTGTGTTAGCGATCACTTCGGTTAGCGTTGGCAGTAAGTCTGATAGCACCACTAAGGCTTTAGCGCCTGAGTCATTGAACTGGTGGATAAGTTCACGCTGGGTGTAGAGAGGGTTAGTGTTAACTAACACCATACCAGCCTTGATAGCACCATAAGCGGCAATTACAAATTGAGTAATATTGGGCAATTGAATCGCGACTCTGTCACCTTGCACGAGATTGGTCTCTTGCTGTAAGTAAGCTGCAAATTGACGCGAATAATGGTTAATTTCGTTGAAGGTTGTCTCTTGGCCTAAGCAGGAGTACGCGGCTTTGTCACCATATCTTGCACTAGCCAGTTCTATCAGATCATTAAGCGATGCGTAGCGTGAAAGGTCTAGTGTTGAGTCTGAATCATATGCCATGGAGATACCTTAGTTAGCCAGTTTCTAATTATGATGGATTAGTAAAAATCAAACAGGTGTTTAGATTAGTGCGATTATCCCTCCAAGGTCAATGGTCAACAGTGAAATAAATTGTTTCAGCAGAAATCAAACTTAAGAGGAGTATCGTATTGTTAGAGTTAGACTTTTTACTCTATTTGGCAGCGGCGGCTATAAAAATGAAAGGTAAAGCAGATCACGCATTACCTTTCATTGTTTGAGGTGAAAACTGGAGTTTAAATCGGACTAAAGAAGCTGGAGTTTTGCGTTACCTGACTATGGCTGTGTTGCTCGGCGACCACAAAGGTAATTTCACTGCGGCTTTTATCAAGCGTATTAAGGTTGGCTAAAACAGTAACCGGGTAATCTAACTGCTCACCAGCCTCAATTAATACTCGTGATTTTCCTGCGAGTTGGTAGCTGCTATTACCCGAGACGTATATTTGATAATGACGCGCCTGTTGAGTTTTATTGCGGATCTTTAAGGTAAAACTGTTCTCGATTGCATCGGTGAGCGTTTCACGGTAAAGCGTTTGTCTATCACGAATAACATTGAGCTCAATGGCAGAGCGGTTACTGATATCAAAACCAATCACTGTCAGCATGATTAACGCGGCGATGCCATAACCTAGAAATTTATAGGATTCATAAAAAGGCACGGCTTTGTCGACGAGTTGGTTCTCACTTGCGTAACTGATAAGGTCAGGTTTATAACCGAACTTTTCCATGGTTTGATTACAGGCATCGACGCAGGCCCCGCAGTTGATGCATTCATACTGCAGGCCATTTCGAATATCAATACCAGTAGGGCAAACATCCACACACAGGTTACAGTCGACGCAGTCGCCCAAGTCGGTCTCTTGTTTGCGTTTGCGTGGGCCACGGCTTTCACCGCGGGCGGTATCATAGGTGACGGTCTTGGTGTTAGCGTCAAACATCACTGACTGAAAGCGTGCGTAAGGGCAGCAATGTAGACACATCTGCTCACGCATCCAGCCCGCATTTAAGTAGGTACAAATTGCAAAGAACCATACCCAGGTAGAGATCCAAAAGCTGGCTTCGAAAGTTAAAATGTCTAAATAAAGCTCTCTAGCAGGAATAAAGTAAGCGATAAAACCACAGCCAGTAAGCAGAGCAATAGCGCCCCAGGCTAAGTGCTTGCTAATGCGTTTGCTCGCCTTTTGTAAGCTCATTGGCGCCTTGTCTAAGGCCGAGCGTTTGTTGCTACTGCCCTCTATTCGTTCTTCAATCCAAACGAACATAAATGTCCAAGCGGTTTGTGGACATAGGTAACCACACCAGACTCTGCCCCAAAATACTGTGGCAAAAAATAGTAAGAAAGCGGCTGCAATAAATACCCAAGCGAGAATAGTAAAGTCTTGTGGCCATAAAGTGGTGCCAAAGAAGATAAACTGCTGCTCACTAATATTGAACAAGATAGCTTGCCTGCCTTGATAGGAGATAAAGGGCTGTAGGAAAAATAGCGCCACTAAAAGGCTATTCATTCCGGTTCTAATACGTTGAAAGTATCCCTTTTGTTGGCGAATATGGATCTTGCCACTGATTTGGTTGTCGATCTGCTTAATTGGAATACGTTGATTTGTTAGTGGGCTGCTTTTAGCCACGTTGCTGTTCTCTACCGCACTACTATTGCTATTTAACATTGGCTTCTCTATAGACACTGACATTATTCACTCAGGGTCTACATAGCAAACATTAGGCCATCTATTAAAGTGTTGATTAATGGCTATTTTTATCTATTTATGGTCTATTATTATCACGATATATCGATAAGTGGCGATATATCGTGAGTTTCCGGAGCGTTTAAATGGGACGGCTAATACCCAACTTGCTCATTCGAGATCGTAAAGTGCTGGGTGGCATACCGAGTATTGCCGCTGCCCCTGTTGCACCAGAGATCCGCCATTGGTTCTGCTTTAATATCTTTAGTATGTGGGCTTTTTCTATTTCAGCTAATGTTTGCTTAGCCCCGCTACTGCTTGATGTTTGCATTTGTGGTTCTGCTGCTAACTGGCCAAACTCTAGTACAGGGCCATTTGATAAAATCATTTCTCTTTCGAGCACATTTTGCAGCTCACGTACATTGCCAGGCCAACTGTGTTTGATGAGCTTTTGCATACCGCGTTGGCTCACTTTGCTGATCTTCTTACCGAGCTTCTTATTAAGTTCTTGAATTAAGTGGCTGACAAGTTCAGGAATATCAGATAATCGATTACGCAGCGGAGGGACGATGATTGGAAAGACATTAAGGCGGTAGTACAGATCCATTCTAAATAATCCCTGTTCGACCCGTTTGAGTAGATCATGGTGAGTAGCAGTAATCAATCTAATATCGACCTTTATCGTTTGGCTGCTACCGACTCGCTCGAACTCTTGTTCTTGAATAACGCGTAGTAATTTTGATTGGGCTTCAAGAGTGAGTTCCGCCACTTCATCGAGAAACAGGGTGCCATTGTTAGCTAATTCAAATCGTCCTTTGCGGCGGCTCGTGGCCCCGGTGTAAGCGCCTTTTTCATGGCCAAACAGTTCACTCTCTAGCAGTGCTGCTGAGAATGCAGCGCAGTTAACACTCACTAACGGTTTGTCTGCTCGGTTACTCAAACGGTGCAGATTGCGGGCTACCAACTCTTTACCTGTGCCGTTCTCACCGCTAATCAGTACCGTACTTTCTGTGTTTGCCACTAGTTTTATTTGTTGGATAAGTTGCATCATCAGCGGGCTACTGCCAGAGATCCCCACGTCTCCGGTTCTATCTGCAAGTTCAAGTTGCAGGTACTGATTCTCGAAAGATAACTTTTCTGACAACGCCTGAACCTGCTCCAACGCTTGACGTAAAGAGTGCTCGGTTTGTTTTTGAATGCTGATGTCACGAAATATCGCTACTACACCCATCATTACACCATCTTTATAGACGGCGGTAGAGGTGTAATGTACAGGAAAACTTGAGCCATCTTTACGCCAAAATACTTCGTGGCTTATTTCGCGGGCGACACCATCTTTAAGTGTGCTATAGATGGGGCAGTCTTCCTTGGGGTAGTGGCTGCCATCGTTGTGGCTATGGTGGTGGCAGTCATGAATATTTTTTCCCAGTAGCTCTTCAGTTTGCCACCCTGTCATTTTTTCTGCGGCAGGGTTGATGAATACCGCATTGCCCTCGAGATCAAAACCATAGATCCCTTCGCTGACGGCATTCAGTATCAGTTGATTTTCAGGCAGAAAGTCTGCGTGAGTGGTTTTTTGTTGCAGATTGATGGCTGTCATGGTCTTCCCGTCGCGATATAAGGTGAGCAAGCTTGCATAAGTATAAGTTAAATTGCAAGGGCACGATATAGCGTGACTAAATGGTTATAAGTTAATTCGAAGTTGATAGTAAGATAATTGTCTAAGTGAATTTTTGCTGATTACTGGTTTATATTCGATACGAAAATATAATTGAGCAGGGCAGCTAAGCATTTATTAAGTTAAAATGGTATCAGTTGAGTCTTTACTGAGTTTTGGCCCTGATTATGGAATACGATTTTTTGCGCAATACAATAACCGGCACTGCATTTGCGCGCTTTAGTATGGATCATGAAGCGTTAGGTTTTTGGTTGTCGGAAGAGCTAGGTGATAATGCCGAAAAACATGTTGAAATCTGTCAGCATATTGAAAAAATACAAGCTAGCCAATTAAGTGATTGGCGTCTAGTTGGAAAGGCACTCTCTATTGAGCTAGATCGTGAGCAAGCTAGGATCTTTGCTAATAATATCGCCGAAGGTGACAGTGATGAAGTTGAGATGGACGAATCTATGTCATTTTATGACGGTGAGTCAGAAGCTTTTTGCGGACTAGAAGATTTTTACGATGTATTGATTAATTGGCGTAAATTTTTAGATGAACGCTAGATGATAGATGCTTCTTGAGTATTAAAAAAGGCAGCCTAGGCTGCCTTTTGTTGTTTAGTATTGGATAGGTCATTACTGGTTAAGGTATCTAACTGCCATCTCAGTGCGAGATTTTGCGTTTGCTTTACGCAGTAAGTTCTTCACATGTACCTTAACGGTACCTTCACTGATGTGCAGTTGCTCTGCAACGACGCGGTTGCTTTGTCCTTCTGCAAGGTGTTGCAGAATTTCAAGCTCTCTTGGCGTTAAGTTCTCAATCCATTCCTGTTCGTTGACAGAGCTATTTAGCTCCGACAAGTACTCTTTGACATTATCGCTAATAATACGATGGCCAAGCATGGCGTTTTTAAGCATATCGAGCAGCAAATCTGGCTCGGTGTCTTTTAGCAGGTAACCATCAGCGCCCGCTCTTACTAGCCTAATCACATCTTGTTTAGCATCGGAAACAGTTAAAATGACAATACGAGAGGTGACCCCCTCTTGCCGCAGTGCATTGAGCGTATCTAATCCTGTCATCCCTTTCATATTCAAATCGAGTAATACGATGTCGGGTTCATTTTCAGCAATTGCTGAAAGCGCATCTAGACCACTTCCAGCTTCACCGAACAGAGTGAAATCTGAATCTGAGGTAATAAGTTGACAGATCCCACGACGTAATAATGGATGATCGTCAATAACGAGTACTGAATAAGGCTTACCCATTTAAAGGCCTCCTGCTGAGGTAAATTTGTAATACCAATCGGTATAAGTAGTGGGTCTACTCAGAGTGTTTTTTGGCGAACTAATTCAAGGCGGAGAATTGCCATAATGGTCGTTCCCTTTTGCCTTTATCCAACACCGAAGTAGTAAGCCAAAAACACTCCTTACAGGCGAGTTTTAGCGGCTCTGATGCTGCGTTAATGAGCTTGAACGTAGAATAACTATGTACTTCACTCAAAGCCTTGCCTCAAAACCGCTAAACTCTCGCTGAGCGACCGAATCTTTATACTGATTGGTATAATTCAAAAAATAGCATCTGTTTTGTCTTATCTACCTGTTTTGTTTAGTTATATTTTTACACAGGTTCTTGTTGAGGCGAGAAAGTCAACGACACCGTAGCGCCACCTTGCTCATTTTGATTAAATTCTACCACACCTGAGAGGCGACTGGCGCGCTCATGCATGATCCCTAAGCCAAAATGTTGGTCTCTTTCTTTGAGCTTTTCGATACCTACGCCATCATCACTGATATCGATAATCACTTTTTCGTCGCTGATCTTCTGACAACTAATATGAATATGCTTCGCTTTGGCATGCTTAACCGCATTGAGTGTTGCTTCTCGGGTGAGTTGAAGAATATGAATATGTTGATGTGCCCCGAGCAACTGTACTGGCAGCTTGTAGTCTAAGGTTATTTCGGCATCTGTTTGGCCACGAAGCTGCTCTATCATGGCCTCAATAGCATGGCCCAAATTGGGATCTTTAATGGTCAACCTAAAGGTTGAAAGTAATTCCCTAAGCTGCACATAGGCAGTATTCACTCCTTCATTTATCTCTTGCAGCTGCTCGGCCGCGCGCGGGCTTTTTGAAGTTTTATCGAGCTCCTTAGAAAGCAGGTTAACTTGGATTTTCAAGAAGGATAGTAATTGGCCTAATGAATCATGCAGTTCGCGAGCGATCACGCCGCGCTCCTCCATCAGTGCTAACTGCTGTCTCTGCTCTCCTGCATTATAGGTCACCATTGAGCGAGCAAGCATAATAGCAAAATTGCTATAAAGCGCATTGGAGAAGGGTTGGCTAGAAATTACCTCCAAATAGCCCAAATTATTATGTTCAAACTGCAGCGCAAATTTCTGTGTGGCTTTTGCATCGCGCGGCCATTCGCCTTGCGCATCTATAATATATTGCACTTGCTCTTCTTCGACGACCACTAATCTTAAATTAATATCCGGATCATGGCTTTGCAGCTGATTAATTGCATCGGTTAATGTACTAATGTCTAATTTACTCGAATGCAACATCACCACATTATCGTAGAGTAATTTTAATTCGTTGTTAGCACGGGTAAGGGCTATTGTCTTTTCTTGAACTTGTGATTCGAGCCCTTGATAAACACTGGCGAGCTTTTTAACCGTGGTATCGAGTGCGCTGCTTAAAGCACTCAATTCGATATACTCTGTTTTAGGCATTTCTACATTAAAATTACCTTGTGAAATTGTATCAGCGGCCTGCATCAATTGTTGCAATGGCTTAACAACTTTACGTTTGGCTATTCTTACTGTGACAAAGGCAATAAGCAACATTATCGCCAAACCGGTAATTTGACTAATGGCGAGCATTTTAAGTTTAAATGCGGCGTGCTGCTCTGTTTCTAGTACAAATAAATCAATGGTATCGACAAAGTCTTTAAGTGCTGCGGCATACAGACGAGAGTTCTCGGACTCAATGTAATAACGCATCACTTGCCACTTATCGATAACGGCCAAATATTTCTCTTTAAGATCTTGGGGGGTATACCAAGTTAGCGATGTTCTAAGGGCTTGAGAGTTAAGAGTGTTCTCGAACTCCGCGATTTTATCTGCAGCGGATTCACTGCCTGAATTGGCATAAAACATAAGTCGATAGCTTTGCATTCGCAGTGAGCCAGAGGCATTAATGGCGCGAGCGTCACCTAAACTATACGAAAGATTAACAATGGCAAAAATGGCGAGTCCACTAGAGAGTAATATCAGGGTTAACATGAATCCCCATATTGCTGATGTAAGTCTGCCTTTTTTCATTCAAAAACTCTCAATTATTGGGTTTATGTGCTATTCGTTTATAGCGGTTCTACATTAGTGGTTGATTGAATACATTAACAAAAATGCAAAAGTGTGAGCAACAACACGTTCACATGTTGATCTAACGCAAGTTTTCCATGGGATACCCCCTAAGGGGTATGTTTTTGTTTTAGATAAGAGTCTAACTTCAACCTTGCAATAGGTGGGGCTATAAAGATTATAAAGTAATATGGAGATGAGATGGTGAGAACATTAACTAAAAAGACTTTTGCACTTAGTGCAATGGTCGTTGCTAGCTTACTAGCTGGCAGCACATTCGCAAGTGATAAAACTGAACCTCGTAACGAAGTTTACAAAAATAAGTTCAAGAATCAATATGAGACTTGGCATGACACTTCAGAAAGCAAAGAAATTGTTGATATGCTTGAAGAAGTACCAAGCCTAGTTGTCCTTTGGGCGGGTTATGGTTTTGCTAAAGACTATAACGCTCCTCGTGGTCACATGTACGCAGTTACAGACGTACGTAACACACTTCGTACTGGCGCACCGACTTCAGCTGAAGATGGTCCAATGCCAATGGCATGTTGGTCTTGTAAGAGCCCAGATGTACCTCGTATGATCGAAGAGCAAGGTGAAGATGGTTACTTCACTGGCAAGTGGTCTAAAGGCGGTCCTGAAATCGTTAACGCACTTGGCTGTGGCGATTGTCACGTAAAAGGTTCTTCTAAGCTACGTATCTCTCGTCCATTCGCTGAACGCGCAATGGAAACACTTGGCACTCCATTTGATAAAGCGTCTAAGAAAGACAAGCAGTCAATGGTATGTGGTCAGTGTCACGTAGAGTACTACTTCGAGAAGACTAAAGATAAGAAGGGCTTTGTTAAATTCCCTTGGGATATGGGCACCACTGTTGAACAGATGGAAGCTTACTATGACAACATGGAATTCTCTGACTGGACTCACGCCGTTTCTAAAACGCCAATGCTTAAAGCACAGCATCCTGGTTATGAAACTTGGCAGTTAGGTGTTCACGGTAAGAACAACGTAAGTTGTACTGACTGTCATATGCCTAAAGTTAAGAGTGACAAAGGCCGTAAGTTCACTGATCACAAAGTCGGTAACCCATTCGACCGCTTTGAAGAAACTTGTGCAACTTGTCACGAGCAAAGCAAAGAGTTCATGGTTAACTTAACTGAAGAACGTAAGCATAAAGTTGCTGACCTTAAAGCTCGCGCTGAAACTCAGTTAGTTAAAGCTCACTTCGAAGCAAAAGCTGCTTGGGATGCGGGTGCAACTGAAACTGAAATGAAGCCTATCCTTATGGATATCCGTCATTCACAATGGCGCTGGGACTACGCAACTGCATCACACGGTGTTGCTGCTCACGCTGCTGATGAAGCGCTTCGTGTACTAGGTACTGCGGTAGACAAAGCTGCTGACGCTCGCATCAAGCTTGCTCAACTACTCGCTGCTAAAGGCGTTAAGCAACCAATTGCTTACCCTGACACTTCTACCAAAGCTAAAGCTCAAGCAGCTCTAGGTATGGATATGAAGAAGATGAATGCTGATAAAGCTGAATTCAAGAAAACTATGTTGCCTAAGTGGGATGCTGAAGCTGAAAAGCGTGAAGCGACTTACAAGTAACAGCTAATATATAGCTAAGTTTTCTCTGCATAGCTCTATTGTAAAAAGCCCTCATTATGAGGGCTTTTTTTATGCTTAAGGCTTTATGTTAGAGTCGTTATTTAATTAATTCCAGTAATGCTTTAAAGCGCTCGCCTATGGCTTCATGTTGCAATTCGAATAGCAATGATTCGACATTTGTTTTTAGCGCGCCATGTTCCTGCATCATCTCTATGCCTAACTGTTTATTTTCAGGCGTTCTCGAAGACATTGCATCGACAATTAAATGTGTTGGGTAAGCATTATCGAGAAGGTCCATACAGGTTTGGTAGACACAAACATGAGTTTCTATACCTGCGACCAATATATGTTTCTGTCCCATAGCGGATAGCTTTGCTCTGAATTTAGGGCATTGCCAGCCACTAAAGTGCTGCTTAGCTATTGGTTCGGTGGTTTGTATCAACTCGGTGGCTAACACGTCTGTTGTTGCACCAAGTTTATCTGGTAGCTGCTCTAGCCACAAAATAGGTATGTCGAATAACTGTACCCCTTTTATCAATATGGTCAGTTTTTGGTGAAGTGCTTCACTCTGATGCATCACCCGGGCAAGCTGCCCTTGCACGTCCACAACAACTAATACGCAATCTTCAGGTTTCAACATTTAAGGTCCTTGGTACTTGTGGATTATTTGCACCAGTACAACTCAATTCCGTGTTGTAGCCAATAGGCGATAAGTCTAAGCCGCAGTGACGGTGCCTTATGGCAGTGCAGCTGCTGCATAAATGCACTCGATTGGTGCATTTAAATTCCTTCTAACATGAGTGTTATTCTCTATCTGTATGTTTTTAATCGCTTTGTAATTTTGGCCTGATGCTTGAATTATCTTTATCAGAATTAAAAATAGTCTTCAGGGAGATAGCCATGAAATTGGTCAGTGCCATTATTAAGCCGTTTAAGTTAGATGATGTAAGAGAAGCTATCGCCAATGTCGGCATTGAAGGGATGACAGTCACTGAAGTTAAAGGCTTTGGTCGTCAAAAAGGCCATACCGAGCTGTATCGAGGTGCTGAGTATCAAGTTGATTTTCTGCCAAAAGTTAAACTAGAAATAGCTACTAAAGCAGAAAATGTAGAGATGCTCGTCGAGGCAATAACAGGGGCGGCTCGAACGGGCAAGATTGGTGATGGCAAAATTTTTGTTACCAATTTAGAGCAAGCAACCAGGATACGTACTGGCGAACTTGATAACGAAGCACTTTAAAGGGGTAGGGAAATGGACGATTTAACTAAACTAGGATTAACAGTAACAGAGCTACGTTTTGCTCTGGATACTTTTTATTTTTTGATCTCCGGTGCGCTAGTGATGTGGATGGCTGCAGGTTTTGCCATGTTAGAGGCGGGGCTGGTTCGCTCGAAGAACACCACTGAAATCTTAACTAAGAACGTCTGCTTATATTCTATTGCATGCGTAATGTACCTAATCGTTGGCTACAACATTATGTATGTTGATAACGCTGAGGGAGGTTGGTTACCTTCATTTGGCTCATTGATTGGTTCACAAGCTGATGGCGCGGATCATGCGCTTGAATCTGACTTCTTCTTCCAAGTGGTATTTGTGGCAACGGCCATGTCAATCGTATCTGGTGCGGTTGCTGAGCGCATGAAACTATGGGCATTCTTGGCATTTTCAGTATTTATGACAGCTGTTATTTATCCTGTTGAAGGGTACTGGACATGGGGCGGTGGCTTCTTATCAGAAGCGGGCTTTGTTGATTTTGCAGGGAGTGGCATTGTGCACATGGCAGGCGCTGCAGCCGCTATTTCAGGGGTGTTATTACTTGGAGCCCGTAAAGGTAAGTATGGTGCAAACGGACAGGTGAATCCTATTCCTGGTTCAAACCTACCCATGGCTACTTTGGGCATGTTTATTTTGTGGATGGGTTGGTTTGGTTTTAATGGTGGTTCGCAGTTATTGGTATCAGACGCTGAAAATGCCAGTGCAGTGGCAAAGATTTTTGTCAACACTAACTCAGCAGCGGCATTTGGTGCCCTGTCAGCGCTCATTGTTTGTCGACTCATTTGGGGCAAAGCTGATTTAACCATGATCTTAAATGGTGCCTTGGCAGGTCTTGTTGCGATAACTGCCGATCCATTATCGCCATCATTAGCGATGGCGGGAGTGATAGGCATTGTCGCTGGTGGTGTGGTGGTGTTTTCTATTGTGGCGTTTGATCGAGTGCAGATTGACGACCCTGTTGGGGCTATTTCGGTGCATGGTGTAGCTGGGCTATTAGGCTTAATCTTAGTACCTATATCTAATGCGGACGCTTCTTTTATCACTCAGCTTTATGGCGCTGCAGTGATATTTGGCTGGGTGTTCATTGCTTCTACACTTGTTTGGCTTGGCCTTAAAGTGACCATGGGGATCCGTGTTACTGAAGAGGAAGAGTATAACGGTATGGATGCATCTGATTGTGGCATTGATGCTTACCCAGAGTTTGTCTCGGTAAAAAGTGGTAGTTAGAGCTTCACCAAATGAAAACAGCAGAGCTTAGGCTCTGCTTTTTTATGGGAAATGTTTACTCGAAGTGCCGAGAACCAGTTTGTTACAGGTGATAAAAAGGGGGATGGCATAAGGCCAATGGATTTGCACGAGTGTTAAGTATAGGATGGAGTTAACGTTATCTTAGGCATTACTTGGTGATGGATTAATGAAAAAAATCATAAATACCGGTTTACTATTGTTGTGCTTTAGTAGCTTTAGCGCAGTATCTGGTCAAGTGGTGGTGCGTAAATCCAGTGAACCATTTGATGCTTTTGCTGTTCGTGACCAAGTGCTTTTAGAGCATGATTGGCAACAAGCACTTAGATTTCAACGTCAAATCCAGATCCTACAGGCACTGCCCATAGGTTGTTTGCCTATTATGGTTCCCTATCGCCATTTTACCTGTGGTGCTCAATTTTATCGGCCTTATCGTTACCAAGATAAACAACTTTATATAGAGATAGATAAGCCGTCTCCTAAAGCTTCTCAATCAAAGTCTATAATTATTGATTAATGAGGTTATGCTTTTGATTTACGATTTGTAACGTTTTTAGCAAAGAGAGTAAGCCATACCTACTATGCTTATAGGTAAGGTTTATTGTGTTGAGAGCGTTATGAAGAGTGTTTCTATAACCTTGTTATCATTTCTACTTCTGTTACTACAAGCGTGTAGTTCGACCTCGGAATCAAGCAAACAGTATGCGCTTGAAAGCTATTACCATGATGAACACTTTAATGTGGTAGTAGACCTTCCTGTTGCTGACAGCCTATTTTATTTGTCAGATGACGACCTTAAAAGCGTTCGTAGGGACTTTAATCGCTCCAAACTGTCTGCTACTAGCAGCACCATGGTTCATCAGTGGTTGGCAAATTATATTAACGCTCAAGATGGTGGATTTCGTTATGCCGATAACTTAACCCGCTCTGCCAGTGAAACCTTTAATGACAGAGAAGGTAACTGTCTATCCCTAGTGTTATTAACCGCCGCAATAGCCGATGAGCTAGATGTAACGGTTCAATTTCAAGAGATTGATGTTCCACCTGTTTGGGATAAACAAGGAGGCTTCTATCTTGTAAATGGTCACATTAACCTTAAGTTACTGCCGCAAGAGCAACGTAATAGCATTAACTTTTCTACTGGTGCCATTCAAATAGATTTTTTACCCGAACGAGCGATGCAAGGCTATGACAAGCGTCGAGTGAGCCAGTCGATGGTGGCCTCAATGTATTACAATAATGTTGCCGCTGAAGCTTTGGTAAAGGGGCAGTATGATAAAGCGTATGGCTTGTTAAAACTCAGTTTGCAGCAGGATAATCAATTCTTGCCAGCGATTAATACGCTAGCTGTGTTATATCGATATAAAGGGCTGGTTGAAGAGGCAGAGGCTTTGTATAAATTAGCGTTAACCATAGATCCCAATGATATGAATGCGCTCTATAACTATGCCATTATACTTGGAGAGCAAAATAGGCTTGATGAGTGGGCTGATGTGCACAAAGTCATGGAACTCGCTCGGATCCATAATCCTTATTATTACTACAGCATGGCGCAGCAGGCATACTTCGATAAAGAATATAAGCTAGCGTTAAACTGGTATAAAAAAGCGATTGATAAGGCCGATTACCGCCATGAATTCTATTTTGGCCTTTCTAGAACATATTGGGCTACGGGCGATGAACGCAAAGCTGAAGTCAATATGGAGAAAGCATTATCATTAACCAATGACTCAAACAACAAGCATCGCTATCAATCAAAGCTGCAAGCAATGAGAAGTCATTAGCTGCCTGCTAGTGGCGTCGATTTTTATCGATGTGAGTGATAGCTCATGCTTATCTTTTATAGGATAACTTCTGTCGCCCTCCAATAACACAATCACCATAACAGTGCTTTCGTTGATTTTTACAGCAGGAAGGGCGGCCGCGCTCATAACTACTTAATATACTTGTGCATGACGGTATTTGAGCACGTTATTAGTTTGTTGAAAGCATTATAGGATGTTTAGTGGGAATTAATTGGCTCTATATAGAATAAATACAGTGAAAATTTTTTTAAATTATTGTTTAGAAATATACAGTTAAATTTATTTTATGTGATTTTTAATTACTTGATTGCAATGTGAGGAGATACTGGATAAATTGAACGCAGTATCGCAATCGAGAGATAAGAATTCACACGCTAGACGGAGCGCAGTATTACCATGTATTACCAAAATGATGATGTTCGAATTAATAAGATTAAAGAGTTGTTACCTCCAATTGCCATTTTGGAGCGATTTCCGGCAACAGAGAACGCATCAGCGACCGTATTTAATGCGCGTGAAAGCATTCATAATATCTTAGCAAAAAAAGATGATCGCCTTTTAGTGGTTATCGGTCCTTGCTCTATCCATGACCCTATTGCAGCTGTTGAGTACGGTAAACGTCTTGTTGAGCTGCGTAAAAAGTACAAAGATCAATTAGAAATCGTTATGCGAGTCTACTTTGAAAAGCCACGTACTACGGTTGGTTGGAAGGGCTTGATTAACGATCCGTATATGGACAACAGCTTTAAGCTCAATGATGGTTTACGCACTGCTCGCAAGCTGTTGCTAGATCTTAATGATATGGGCTTACCTACGGCTGGTGAGTTTCTAGATATGATCACGCCGCAATATGTTGCTGACTTAATGTGCTGGGGAGCCATTGGCGCGCGTACCACTGAGTCGCAGGTACATAGAGAGCTAGCTTCTGGCCTTTCAAGCCCTGTAGGCTTTAAAAATGGTACTGATGGCACCATCAAGGTGGCCATTGATGCCATTGGTGCAGCCAGTGCGCCACACCATTTCCTATCGGTGACTAAATTTGGCCATTCAGCGATTGTTGAAACCAAAGGTAATCCTGATTGCCATATCATCTTACGTGGTGGTAAAGAGCCTAATTACAGTGCAGCACACGTGGCAGAGATCAACCTGCAACTTGATAAAGCCGGGCTTGCGAATAATATTATGATTGATTTTAGCCATGCTAATAGCCGCAAACAGTTTGCACTACAGATGTCTGTTGCCGATGATGTTGCGGGCCAATTAAGTGCTGGTGAAACATCGATATTTGGCGTTATGGTTGAGAGTAACTTAGTTGAAGGTCGTCAGGACCCTGTTGAAGGACAATCGCTATGTTATGGCCAGAGCGTAACCGATGCATGTATCGGTTGGGATGACACAGAGAAAATGCTGAGCGTATTGAACGAGAGTATACTTAAGCGTCGATAACGGTTAGTGGCAAGTTTTTTGTTAAATTAAAACCTGGTGTTGCACCGGGTTTTTTTATGGCTTTTTGTAACGACAAAAAGAGCATCTAGGCTCTTTGTTGATAAACGCAGCATTCCTGGTGTTTATCTCGTATCGTAAAGTCTGCCTGTTCAATATCTACAGCTCTTTCCTATAACTACTGACAGGTTGGTCTGCTTATTTTGAGGTCACTTTAATTTTTTCAATGTTACTCACTGGTGCTTCAACAACAAAATCAAGCTGTACTAACGAGCCTTTTGCGCCAGTTTTAGACTCGCTATAACGCCACTGCTTTAAGGCTTTAATGGCTGATGCATCAAATACTGCAGTTGGCGATGACTTGATCACTTCAACATTGTTCACTTCGCCTGTGGGAGTGATATCAAATTGCATTACTACAAATCCATTTTGATTGGCTTCTACTGCCGCAGCAGGATAGGCGGGTTCAATTCTGATAACTGGATGGATATCAGGATTTTTATCATCTCCGGCTAACACTTGCTGGTTAAGTAAAAGGCTGCTTAAGCCCAGTGCCACAGTCAGCCCAATAACGGCTAAGCCACTTTGGCCTTGTTGATGAGTTCTCATTTGCATTATACGCTCCTTGAGTATGTGTTTGTTTCCATAGTGTGTGTGTAACAAGCCGTGATTAGCTTGTTGTGAGTATGCGAGCAACAGTTTGCTGTAAACTATTTTCTCTGCAGTATCGAGAGTGGCAGTTACCTTAGCATCACAGGCTAACTCCTGATCATTCCTAAAACGTCTATACGCTATCCAAAACAAAGGGTTAAACCAAAATACAGCTAAGATCCCGTAGGCTAAAAGATTACAACTCAGATCTAATCTTTGGTGATGGTATTGTTCGTGCTCAATAATGGCACGCTGCTGTAGCGGACTTAGATTTACAAACCCAGTAGGTAGAATAATCTTGGGGTGAATAACCCCAACGAGCATAGGAGAGTGAACCTTTTCATGGCTGTATGTTGCTAGGTAGGAAGCTAAACCTTCTACCTTTTTAGCTGTCTGTAGCAATGTGCGTAGGTAAGCGCCTTGCAACCACAATGCCAGTGACATTGTGCTTAAACCTATAAGCCAGATGACGGTTAGTGCTTGGCTGTACCAAGATGATTCACTTTGCTTTATGGCTTTGCCGGCCTGAACACTGTAATAAGCAATCTGATTAGATTGCACGGGAAATAGTTGCGTAGGAACATAGTTGACTAATATAGAACTCAACAAAAGTAGCGGTAATAACATCCACAAAGTATAGGTTTTGTGTGCACCTAAGTGTTTCTGTAATCTGCTATGGCCAAGTAATAGTATGCTGCAAATAAGGCTTAATAACAGAGTTTGCTGCAGTAACCAAAGGCTCATGACTTATTTTCCTCTTGCCAGGTATCAATCAGTTGTTGTAACTCTTCAACATCTTTTGCGCTTAGCTTGTTTTCGCGAGCAAAGCCTGCAACTAAAGGAGCAACCCGACCAGAGAAGAGTCTTTCGATAAAAGATTCACTCTCTTTCAGTTGATAATCACTTTGAGCAATGAGTGGATAATATAAGTAACTACGACCCTGTTTTTCAAAACCGATAGCTTGCTTTTTAACAAGTCTATTAAGCAGCGTTTTAACTGTTTTCTCGTGCCAGTCATTATTCTTACTTAACTGGGCTACAACTTCGCTGGCACTTATTGGCGATTTTTGCCAAAGCACATTAAGTACATTGAGCTCAGCATTACTTATCTCTTTCATGATGATTATCTCGTCAATAGCTATTACTTCACTGATGATAGCTATTGATTACAGTTGTAATTTTTAATTATGATTACAAATGTAATCATAATGTGCAAGCCCTTATGTTAATAAAATGATAATGAGTGATGGCGTTTCAAGTATGCGGTTGAATAGATTAACTATTGGTTCGCTAAAAGCTGGCTGTACCCTTAGGAGAGATTTTTATCTATGCCTTTTGCTGCTGTAACGATACAATCTGTTAAACATAAATACCCTAAACAAGGATTGTAAAGGTATGAAAGCAAGTCAGCCGTCACGCTGGGTAATCTGTTCAGTACTTTTATGCTGTCATTTTTCAATGGGGGCGTATGCATCAGAAACGACAGAGAGCTCGATTGATAAGTCGCCTATGCAACTGTCTATTTTTAGCCAGAAATTAAGTTTTTTCCTTCCCGATGACTGGAAACTAGCCTATACACAACGAGAAGATGGGATGTTCTCTGCTGAGTTTTTACCTCAAGTTGAAGGCCTAAATAATTGGTCTTCAATGGTATGCATTCAAGGTTTCGAGGGGATGGCAGTTAATATTAAACCGGATGATTTCCTTGATACCATGGTTGCTACCTATCGAGATAACTGCAGTGGTGAGGTGATATATGAACGCGTTGATAATGAATTTATTAATGGTCATCAAACTGCTAGTGCCATCATTGGTTGTACCCGAATGCCAAACACCCATCTAAATGGACTTGAAATAGATTTTTATAAAGAGCCTCAACGCCTAAGTGAGGTTGGTTATTATACTGCTATTAGCGGAGAGAAGGATTTGTATCTTATCCATAAGTCGTTGCGAGGTAATGAATTTAATACCATCAGCACTCTGGTTGAAAAGAAAAACTATCGTGAGTTTATGTCTGCGGTCAGCCCGTTTAATTTAAATTAAAACATCAGTGGCCTGATACTGTGTTTTGACCTAAATGGATGGCACTTAAATCTTCACCTAGAATCGACATGCCTTTGCTAAAAATGGCTTTGATACTTGGTTTTCTAATGAGTATCACAGAGTAAGACTAAAGACTTAGTGGGTGAATTCTATCTAGCTCCGACAGGTAATAGTCGTAAGTTCACTCATTGCAATCTAAGCTAGAACAAATCTGCTCTTTGATTAGTTAGACATTTAACCGTATAGACGTCTATAATGCGCGCACAAAGCGGTAACCTCAACATACCGCAGCGTAACAACGATAAAAAATAACTAACTAGTCAACTTTATTGGTGCCTCTAGTTTCAACATTAATTGTTGGCTGAGGATAATCGGGAAGTCAGTTAAATTCTGACACTGCCCCCGCAACGGTGAATGGTGAGGCACAAGCGCTTTAAAGTTTGTTGTCGCATATTGATGACTTCATCAATATAGAACCTAAGTCCGGAGACCGGCCCGTAAAGTGATTTCGATGATTTCGGCGGGCAGATCTCGAAGTGCGGCAACTGGTAAATGTAGCGAAGGAACTATGCGCTATTTGATTTACAATGCCGTGACGCATTTGCCCCGTTTTCCTTTAGGAGTCAAGGGTAAATGGGTACTAAACCATCTAAAATTGCGTTGCTTATCAGCGGCGTATTCAGCTTAACTGCATTGCCAACAGTGGCGGCAGAATCCAATCAAGACGTGACTATTGATGAAACTATTACCGTAACCGGTACCCGTTTCGATAGAAGCACTGAAAAACAGCTTACCGTTATTAATACTATTGAACGCAGCGAGATTGAACGCTTGAATCCTAAGTCGGTTGCAGACGTGTTAGAAAGACTGCCAGGCGTTAGTGTTGTGCGAAATGGCGGTGCAGGGCAAAGTGCTTCAATTAGCTTGCGCGGCACAAATTCAAGCCATGTATTGGTCATTGTTGATGGCGTAAAGGTAGGTTCGGCGACATTGGGTAACTTTAGTTTTAACACCTTGTCCCCTGAAAGCATCGAGCGTATTGAAGTGTTGAAAGGTCCTAGAGCGTCTGTATGGGGCAGTGATGCCATTGGCGGTGTGGTTCAAATCTTTACTCGTCAGCTGAAGAGTGATGAATGGTATGTTGGTGCTGAATATGGCTCTAATGACTACATTCGAGGCTCTGCGGGAGTCGGTATTGAGCATGGTGAAGGCAGTAGCACCTTGACTGTAAACCGCGAACAATCAGACGGCTATGATATTTATCAGGGTGCAGATTCAGAGAAGGATGATGATGGCTACAGTCGTACATCTTTATCTCTTAAGGGCTCGCAGCAATTGGCTCCGCAATGGCAAGCATTATGGAGTGGCCAATACGACCGAGGGAATACTCAGTACGACGATATCTACGCCAGTGGTAGCGCGGACGAATCTGACTATGCAAACTACATTTGGAACTTAGGTGCTCAATACCAAGGTGACAAACTTACAAGCAAATTCACTGTAAATCAGTCTAGAGATTATAACGAGAACTTTCGCGGCGATAATAACGATGTACCGCGCGCTGACTTTGAAACGATGCGTAAACAGGTTAGCTGGAACAATCAGTATTTGTTAGCTGATGGTTTAAACCTCAATGGTGGCTTAGATTGGTCAAACGAGGCTGTACTAGGGGATTATGCTCAAGACGAGAGAGACATTCTTGGCGCATATATTTTAGTTGGCAAGCAGTGGCAGCAGCTACTAGCCGAAGTAGCGGTTCGTTATGATGATGTTGAAAATATCGACAGTGAAACGACTTATAACGTCAGCTTAGCATATCAGTTTGATAAAAACTGGCGTTTATCTGCCACGACGGGTACAGCCTTTAAAGTACCTACTTTTAATGATCTGTACTGGCCTAATTCAGGTAATCCAGATCTGCTCTCTGAAACTTCTACAAGTTATGATGTGACACTAAATTATAGCCGTAACACAGTTAGTGCTTATATTAGCGTATTTAAAAATGATATTGATAACTTGATAGCTTGGGCGCCTACTGGCGAAGTTGATGACAATGGTTGGGATATCTGGAAGCCTGCTAATGTAAACAATGCAGAAATTTCAGGCGTTGAATTCTTTACTAAGTTTGAAATATTTGGATTTGATAATCAGTTAGCTTATACCTATTTAGAGCCGGAGGATAAGAAAACGGGTGAAATGCTAATTGGTCGTAGTGTTGAAGAGCTTAATTACAGTTTAAGTTATCAGTGGCATAACTTTGATTTGTTAGCTAACTACCACTACCAAGGAAAGCGTTACGCAGGTTATGGTTTATATCTTGAGGCATATCAACAGTTAGATTTAGGTATTGGATATCAAGTGGCTGATAATTGGCAGTTACGCTTAAAAGCTAACAATATATTTGATGAAGAGATCATCTCTGCAACCAACTATATTAGCCCTGGCCGGGAGTTGTTCTTTAGCGTCAGTTACAGCGCTTTGTAAAAACCGATAAGCCAAAGCGTTTAGTCAATAAAAGCCAGTCTCAATAAGACTGGCTTTTTTGTGCATGGTAATTACTAAAGAATGGACGCTGTAGAGATTTCAAATCTCAGATACAAAAAAACCTCGCTAGGCGAGGTTTAAGTTGTAAGCTTAAGGTCTTAGATTGCCTTAGCTTAATGTTTAAATGTTGCAACACCTAAACTAAATATTGGTGCCCGAACCCGGAATCGAACCAGGGACACGAGGATTTTCAATCCTCTGCTCTACCGACTGAGCTATTCGGGCAACGGGCGCTATTAAAAGGCTTTTACCGATTTGAGTCAACCAATTTCTGCTAAATATCATTATTTTTTAGTTGTGCGTTGAATAATTCAGCGTTTAGCTGCACAACTGAGCAATTTGTTTAGTAGAGAGAAGATTCTAACGACTGGACTACTATTTGTTATAAAGCTGTGAATATAATCGTGGTTTACACGGTCTAGTCTATATAATCCGCATAATTAAATTATCAGCAAGGATGATGCTAGTTGCATACTCAGACAGTTTGGAAAATTCAACGTTACCCTGTAATGCTTTTCGTAGCTATTGCGTTTCTGCTGCTGCTTTCATTGTTAGGACTGCATAGGTTGAATCTTGATGTCGATTTTAGTGATTACTTTTCTCCAGAGGATCCGCGCTTTATCGCTTTTAATAGCATGAGTGATAGCTTCGAACGTCATGACCAGCTGTGGTTATTACTTGAGAGCAAGCAAGATTGGCGTGACGGAGAGCTTAACCAGTCCTTGTTAGCGTTTGTCTCTCAAATTGATAAACAGCCAAATATCATCAGTGTGCAGGGCTATAATCAATTTGTGCAGGGCCATGCCCAATTAAACAAAATTCTGCCCTATAAGAAACATCCTCGCCTAGATTCTGTTTTGTCTAATGACGGCCATGCAATATTGCTCCAGTTTCAGTTAGACGAATCTAAAGCATCACAATTTAAAACGCGCAGCTTATGGCTTATCGATACTCTCGATGATATTAAGCTCCAATCGCAACAATTCTGGCAACCACTGAAGGTTAACAGCTACCTTAATGGCACCCATGCCTTGAACTGGCAATATGCCAAAGTATTACGCCATGATCTGACTTGGTTTGCTCCCTCTTTATTACTGGTCATTTTTGTTATGGCTGCACTATTTATTCGGCAAAAAGTGTGGGTTGCAGCGCTGTGTCTTAACAGCTTAATAGCACTTGTTTTGACGGTTGGCGTTGCAGCATGGTTGAAGCTCACTTTGGCTGCGATTAGCGCTTTTGTGCCGGTGATTATTGTGACGCTAGCACTTGCCTATGCATCGCACCTGTATTTTGGTTGGCGCAGGTCGGTGAATAATGGTTTGTCGAATGAACTTGCGCTAACTGAAACCGTTCGTGTTAATCAAGCACCACTTTTCTACTCAACCGTTACCACTATATTTGGTTTCTGTTTATTAACTTTTAGCCCATCGCCTCCAATTCAAAGCTTTGGATTGCTAGTGGCTTTTGCCGTGCTCTGTAACTATTTACTGAGCCTGACCACACTTATTTATTTTGCCAAATTCTCGGTTACAAAGCCTCATCCAATCCGTTTTTTTGCCACAGTAATAGGCTTAGCTAAATATAATGTAAAAAGGCCCAATGCGGTTATGTTAGGCATTGTTCTTATCAGTGTCGCTGCCACATTTAGTGTGTCGAAATTGACCTTAAATGACGACCCACTAAGTTACTTTAATGATGACAACCCTTTTACCGTTTCTAGCCAAAAAATGCGTCAGTATTTTGCCGGTATTAACTTGCAGCATTACGTAGTTGCTAGTGTCTCTGCTGAGCAAGTGGATAGGACTGAGCTGAGCTTTATTTATAAGTTTGCTCGGTTTTTAAAGGCTCAGGAAGAGGTCAATAAAGTGCAGCACTTAGGTGACTGGATTAGAAGTACCGGGATTGGGCAAAGTCAGTTTCATCAATTGCTGGCTGATAACTCAGTGACCGAGCTGCATTTACAGAGTGAACTGTCCGCAAACAAGAGTGCTGCTCTAGTAACGCTGTATTTAAAACCGATGACGGCGATGGAGTTGGTGGCATTCGAGAAGAAAGTTAATTATTGGCTGGAGCAGAATGCTTCGCAGGTTACCGTTAGCCCGCCGCTTGGTAGCAATTTATTGTTTGCTCACCTAAGCATTGATAACGCCAATAATATGCTGTCTTCATTTGGTGTGGCTTTGATTGCGTTAGCCGTTCTACTCAGTATTTTAAAGCGTTCGTTACTGTTTGGTTTTATGGGACTGTTACTTAACTTCCTACCTTTACTGTGGGTATTTGCGCTGTGGCAGCTTAACGGCGGCTTTATTAGCTTAGGCACGGCCGTTGTGCTCGGTATGATGTTGGGGGTGATTGTTGACGATACATTACACTTGATGTTGAAACTGCCGAGCGAACCTTCAAAAGACAGCATAGCGCTTATGTGGCAAGGCTTAAGTAAGGTACTACCGGTGATCAGCTTTACCACGCTGACGATAGCTCTTGGTTTTTCCATTGGCTTGTTGTCTGACTTTGCTCCTATAGCACAACTGAGTTTGTTGTCCTGTTTGGTCGTGCTTTTCGCCTGGGGCTTTGATGTGTTGATGTTACCAGTTCTTTACCAGCGTTGGGTGCTAAGGAGGTCAAATGCTTGAGCGAAATTTACCTCGATGTTTTCCATTGAGACGCAAACACTCAATTGGGTTGGCTGATCATGCAAATGGCCAACGAATCGAAAGTTGGTTGCAAGCGGCAACAGTCTCTCCAATCCGTTTTTCTGATCAACAGACTGACGCGATGGCAAGATTGCTGCCCTTATTATTGTGCGGTGAGCAATCGGCGCAGTTAGTATTTAACAGCGAGATAGCGCGCTTAGCAGGCTCTGAACATAAACGTATCATCAGCTGTTTACATGGAGTGGAAGCGGATGAATATCGACACGACTTAGCTTTGCAGCAAGTTGCAAATCAATTGACTGAACTGACAAGTTTTAGCCAAGTGCAACGAAAGGCCAAGCGTTTTTATACCAGCTTAGGGCGAGTCGAAAACTACAGCGAACACTTTGTCAGAATTGCCATCTTAGATACCTGTGTCACCCATATCATGCAGTCATTTGAGCATTGCCATTTAGGATCGGAGCATCCCTTTGCCCAGTTGTGCGGGCTAATAAAAAAAGATGAAGCTAAACATGTTTACATAAGCCGCAAACATGCAATGGCGCTTGGTGCGAGTGCCAAGCAATTTGCTGAGCAACATGAGCAAGTGGTGGGTAACTTGATGCAACTATTGCTGACTCAAGGGGGAGCATTTGAGTCTATGGGTGTGTGTTTAGACGGCGTAACAAGAAAGCTGGAGGCTAAATGGCGGTAAAATTTGCTAAACATTCGCTCTCATTGAAGGGGATTGATCACGCCCTACCTCACGACAATATTGATAATGAATATTTGTTAGAGAAGCTAAGGCAGCAGTGCGGTTTGTTGACCGCAAGAAAAGCCAAAGCGATTGCACGGCGAATGGGAATAGAGGGAAGGCATTTGTGTCGTGATCTTAATGTCGCAACAAGTAGACCTTCACCAACCAGTATAGAGTTGAGCGCCCAAGCTCTCAATGGTGCGCTGCTAGCTGCAGATGTTGAAATAAGCGAGCTCGACTATTTACTCTCTCATACCTGCACACCACATACTCAAGTTCCTCCCAATGCAGCCTGGGTAGCGGATAAATTGTCATACCATGGCCCTTATTTAGAGTTACGGCAAGCGTGTACGGGTTTTGCTAACGGGTTGCAGATAGCCTCTAGCTTTTGCGCTGTGAACCAACATCCCGTGGCTATTGTTGGCTGTGAGACAGGTTCTGTCTATTTTGATATGGATAATCAATTTATTGATACCGAGCAGCTGGTGAACTACGTGCAGATGGGAGATGGCGCAGCGGCGGTGGTGCTAGCACCTGCAGAGCAATTAGCAGGTTCGATTGGCACTATTTCTGATATCTATTTGGGCCATATAGGCGTGGGTAAAGAGGCTGGTTTCTACCTTGACTCAGGTTCGAACGATGTCTCTAATAAGCAGATGGCAAGGTTTCATCATAATACTCAGGCGGTAAGGAAGCAGGGCAGTCAATTATTTGAACTCGGTTTAGCGGCTTTGCAATCGCGAGGGCATCATCTTGATGACTTTCGTTTCATATTGCCACATCAAGCGAATGGCCATATTGATCGATTACTTGGTGAGGTGTTGTCTATTGAATCTAGCCGGATTATTAATGACGCAAAATCTTTAGGCAACTTAGGTTCGGCGGCGATATGGGTCAGTTTAGCTAAACTGATTAACTCTGGCGTGTTGAATGCTGGTGATAAGGTGATGATATTAGGTGCTGAAGCGACAAAATATCTATATGGCGGTTTTGTTTACCAACATTTGTAAATGTTTCGATAAAAAAATAAAGGCCTCAAAAGAGGCCTTTATTTATCATAATGAGTGACAACACAGCGTTAATAATTAGCGCTGAGCAACCAATTTGTTATCAGGGAAGTTAGCTTGCATCACCATAAGTGTATGCTCTTTAAGCTTATCTTGTCCTAGTTCACCATAAGCCTCAGACATAATCTCCAAGGCTCTTTCTGTTGATGGTGTACCTGGAAAACCTTCCATAACAAGCTGTGCTCGAATAGCCGCTGCACTCCAAGCATTCATTTTTATGTAGTATTCAGCTACCTTGATCGAGTAAAGTGCCAGTCTATTTTTTAAGTGTTGCATGCGTTTTTGAGCATCTGCTGCATACTTACTGTTTGGATAAGCCTTAACCAGTCTATCGAAATCTTTAAATGCATCTTGAGCCGCTTTAGGATCACGATCAGATCTATCGATGTTTAACATATCGTGGAAAAGGTAACGATCAGACTGCATATTGACTAGACCGCGCATATAGTAAACGTAATCTATGTCTTTATGTGTTGGGTTTAATCGAATGAAACGGTCGATGTTAGCAATACCAGAAGCTGGATCATCAAGCTTGTAGTAAGCAAATATTAAATCAAGTTGGACTTGTGTTTTATGTGGTCCAAACGGGAAACGGGAATCCAAAGCTTCTAAAGAACGAACTGCTTTGCTGTAATTTCCCAGCTCCATAGAGGTTCTTGCTTGAGAATAAAGCACTTCAGGCGAACTTTTGATCATTGCAGGGTCTTCGCCCTGTTTACTACTACAGGCCGTAACAGCAAGCGATATTAGGACTACAGCAACACTTTTAGCAATTTTATGCATACTTGAATTCGATTCTTTTAAAGTTATAGTTAAGAATTTTTCCATTTCACGATAAAATAGAAACAATCCGATTGTAACAGATAGTAAACATTTTTGGACCCCGAAACGTGGGTACGGTTCATATGACTCAAGAGATTAAACTAAAAAGCGAGATAACATCAATACAAACAGGGCAAAGATTAGACCAGACTTTGGCTGATTTGTTCCCTGATTACTCGCGAACACGCATTAAAGAGTGGATTCTGTCCGGTGCAGTTAGCATTGACGGTAATGTTTCAGACAAACCTAGAACCAAAGTTTTAGAAGGTCAGGAGATCATTGTCTTAGCAACACTGGAAGAAGAAACATCGGCAAAAGCTGAAGCTATCGATCTAGATATTGTTTATGAAGATGACCATATATTGGTTATCAATAAACAAGCTGGGCTCGTTGTGCATCCCGGTGCGGGTAACCAAGATGGCACCTTGATGAATGCATTACTGCATCATTGTCCAGGTATCGAATTGGTGCCTCGCGCAGGTATTGTCCATCGTTTAGATAAAGATACGACCGGTTTGATGGTTGTGGCAAAAACGGTAGAAGCACAGACGCACTTAGTCACAGCACTGCAAGCTCGTGAGATCACTCGTGAGTATGAAGCGATTGTTCAAGGCGGTATTATTGCGGGCGGCACTGTCGATGAACCTATCGATCGTCATCCAACTAAGCGTACCCATATGGCTGTTGTCCATAATGGTAAGCCTGCGATGACTCATTACCGCGTGGCTGAGAAGTTCCGAGCTCATACCCGTTTACGTCTTCGCCTAGAGTCTGGTCGTACACACCAAATTCGTGTGCATATGGCTTACATCGGTCATGTATTGGTTGGTGATCCTGTTTATGCTGGTCGCCCGCGTCCACCTAAAGGTGCCGCGCCTGACTTTTTTGAAACCTATATGGCGTTCAAACGTCAAGCATTACACGCGATACGTCTTGAGTTAGCGCATCCTTTCACTTGTGAAATTATGAGCTGGCAAGCACCTGTGCCTGACGACATGGTCAAACTGACAAAAGCACTGCGTCAAGATACCCTTGATAACCCCGCTGTTATTTAATGGTTGATGTTGTTGATGAGAAGTTAGCATGGTTTATTCCTAAGGGAGTAAACCTTGCTTTTTCGACTCGTCAAGGCGGGCATAGTTTACCGCCCTACAATAGCTTAAACCTCGGTGCGCATGTTGGTGACGATTTAGCTCATGTTAATCGCAATCGACACAACATTGAAAATCGATTAAACCTGCCAGTAAGTCCTGCTTGGCTTGAACAAACTCATAGTATAGAGGTTGTTAACGCCGATAATAGCCAAATCCATAATGCTGACGGTAGTTATTGCAATAGCCATAATCAGGTCTGTGTGGTGATGACTGCTGATTGTCTTCCGGTTTTATTGTGTGATCAACAAGGCACTGAAGTTGCTGCGGTTCATGCTGGGTGGCGTGGATTATGCGATGGGATTATAGAAGTTGCTGTCAGTAAGTTTAGTCATTCGCCAGAAGAGCTTATTGCTTACCTTGGTCCTGCAATTGGCCCCAGTGCTTTTGAAGTGGGTGAAGAGGTAAAGCAGCAGTTTATAAGCCATGATCTTGAAGCTGAAAATTGTTTCAGGCAAACATGTCTGCAAGAAGGCAGTGATAAGTATATGGCTGATATTCATGCCCTAGCAAAGATCCGACTGCGCAAACTTGGTGTGAATAAGGTCTATGCCGATAAACGCTGCACCGTGACTGACTCTGAATCATTTTTCTCTTACCGCCGTGATGGTATCACCGGCAGAATGGCCTCATTTATTTGGCTCAGTGCACAACCCCTTACTTGAAATTGTTCAAATAGCCCCCATATTTTAGTTATCACATGCTTTACGGTCTTGTAGAGCAAATCTATTATTTTCTGTTTGTATCAAGCCAAATGTAGTGCTCAAAGAGTATTGAATTCTGGGTGACGATTTGTGGCACTGATACAAACCTAACTGAGTTACCGGAGGAATGATGCGATTAGATCGTATGACCAATAAATTCCAAATTGCTATCTCGGATGCTCAATCATTGGCATTGGGTCGAGATCATCAATTTATCGAGCCCGTACATTTGATGATGGCATTGCTTAATCAAGATGGCGGTTCAATTCACCCATTATTGACCCAATCTGGAATTCAAGTCAGTAGCTTGCGTTCTTTATTAAGTAAAGAGTTAGAGCTGTTGCCTCAGGTTGAAGGCACTGGCGGAGATGTTCAGCTGTCTCAAGCATTAATACGCCTTCTCAATGTGTGCGATAAACTTGCACAAAAGCGTAAAGACAAGTTTATCTCTAGTGAACTATTTGTCCTCGCCGCATTGGATGGCAATGATGTATTGGCCAAAGCTTTGAAAAAGTCAGGTGCAGATAAAGCCCTGCTGGAAAATACAATTGATCAGATCCGAAATGGTCAGAATGTCGATGACCCTAATGCGGAAGATCAACGCCAAGCATTGAAAAAATTCACGGTTGATCTGACAGAACGTGCCGAGCAGGGAAAGTTAGACCCTGTGATTGGTCGGGATGATGAAATTCGTCGCACCATTCAAGTTTTGCAGCGTCGTAGTAAAAACAACCCGGTACTGATTGGTGAACCCGGCGTGGGAAAAACCGCTATCGTCGAAGGCTTAGCACAGCGGATTATTAATAATGAAGTGCCTGAAGGGATAAAAAACAAGCGAGTCTTATCTTTGGATATGGGCGCGTTAGTTGCAGGTGCTAAATACCGTGGTGAGTTTGAAGAGCGTTTAAAAGCGGTACTAAATGAGCTGTCTCAGGAAGAGGGCCAAGTTATCCTCTTTATTGATGAGTTGCACACTATGGTTGGTGCCGGTAAAGGCGACGGTGCCATGGATGCGGGCAATATGCTTAAACCTGCATTGGCCCGTGGTGACTTACATTGTGTTGGTGCGACGACTTTAGATGAATATCGTCAGTATATTGAAAAGGATGCTGCACTTGAGCGACGTTTCCAAAAGGTGCTGGTGGATGAGCCCAATGTTGAAGATACCATTGCTATTCTGCGTGGGCTAAAAGAGCGCTATGAGCTGCATCATCATGTGGAGATCACTGACCCCGCTATTGTCGCGGCTGCAAGTATGTCTAATCGCTATATATCAGATCGTAAACTACCTGATAAAGCCATTGATTTGATCGATGAAGCCGCTTCCAGTATCAGAATACAGATAGACTCTAAGCCCGAATCTCTCGATAAGCTTGAACGCCGTGCAATTCAGTTAAAACTTGAAGAGCAAGCGGTAAGCAAAGAGGAAGATGAAGCAAGCCTGCGTCGCTTAGATGTGCTGCGCTCTGAATTAAAAGAGGTTGAAGCGAAAGCCGGTGAGCTTAACGAGATCTGGCACACTGAAAAAGCTGCACTTGCAGGTACTCAGCACATAAAGGCAGATCTTGAACAAGCGAGAATGGATCTTGAGGTTGCAAGGCGAGCGGGTGATTTAACACGCATGTCTGAATTGCAATATGGTCGCATTCCTGAACTTGAAAAACAGCTAGATTTAGCTGCGCAAGCTGAAATGCAGGATATGACGTTGCTTCGCAACAAGGTCACCGATATTGAAATAGCAGAAGTGTTGTCCAAAGCGACCGGGATCCCTGTATCTAAAATGCTTGAAGGCGAGCGTGAGAAATTACTGCAGATGGAAGATGCTTTGCATGAGCGTGTCATCGGTCAAAACGAAGCTGTCGATTCGGTATCAAATGCAATTCGTCGTAGCCGTGCGGGGCTGGCTGATCCTAATCGTCCAATAGGCTCTTTTCTATTTTTAGGGCCTACAGGGGTTGGTAAAACAGAGTTGTGTAAGTCACTGGCAAAATTTCTGTTCGATACAGAATCAGCCTTAGTCAGAATAGATATGTCTGAGTTTATGGAAAAGCATTCTGTTTCGCGTTTAGTTGGTGCTCCTCCAGGCTACGTTGGCTATGAAGAAGGCGGCTATCTAACGGAAGCTGTAAGACGTAAACCTTATTCAGTGATTTTGCTTGATGAAGTAGAGAAAGCGCATCCCGACGTTTTCAATATCTTACTGCAAGTACTCGATGACGGTCGCTTGACTGATGGCCAAGGTCGCACTGTCGATTTTCGTAATACAGTTGTAATCATGACGTCGAACCTTGGCTCTGATGCGATTCAAGCTGGCTTTGGTTCTCAAAACTACGATGAAATGAAGTCGAATGTAATGCAAGTTGTTACTCAGCATTTTAGACCTGAGTTTTTAAATCGTGTTGATGAGTCTGTTGTTTTCCATCCATTAAATAAGGAAAACATTGCTCATATTGCATCGATTCAAATTGATGGACTTAAGCAAAGGCTAGCCGAGAAAGACTACGAGTTAGTCATTAGTGATGACGCCTTAGCGATTATCGCTGACGCGGGTTACGACCCTATATATGGTGCGAGACCACTAAAGCGGGCATTGCAGCAGGAAGTTGAAAACCCACTGGCACAAAAAATACTAAGTGGACAACTACAACCGGGCAAAACGATTCATATCTCGGTATTAGACAATCAACTGACTTTTACCCAGTAATTGTGTTGTGAATGAGTTATTCATCAAATGGCATCTCTGTGAAGGGGATGCCATTTTTGCTTTCTTGTCTCCTTAGCTGGAAAGGTCCGGATCTGTAACTTAACGATTTGTTTGTATTCTCAAATTTATCGTCAATACTCAATGATATTGATAACTGCAATGCATTAGTTAATTTTCAATGTGTTGGTTATAGGGTTTTCTTACAGGGAGGCGTGAATATGAAGTTCCATTTAGCAATAATCGTTTTAACTTCAGTCGTTACAGTGGGCTGTGCCAATGATGATCAACGCGGGCTTGCATCTGCCCCTTATATTGGTGAAGGTAATCAGGAGTTTGAGAGTCTTTATCACTATGGTTACTATCGGGGTTGTAAGAATGCTTATGTAACCAAGCAACAACAAACAGAGTTATACGGCTCAGTAGTCAAAGATACTGCACTTGATGGTTTAGATAAATTTGACGATGGTTGGGAGGCGGGATTGAAAGCCTGCGAAGATGGTGTTGCACGTTCGATGTATAACCTAACTGCTAACAAATAGTGATGGCACAGAGACAGACTCAGATTTAGTCTGTCTCAATTACCTTCTCAGGCAGAAGTTACACTACTTAGAGCAAAATAAAGAGACCCGCTGTTTTTGTTCTTTTATCGCACCTTGTCTTTGTTCTTCTGTCATAGCGACACTTTCACCAGACTCTTTACTCTGTTTATTCAACTTTGAATGGCTAGTTAGTACATTGAGGCTGTGTTTTGCATTATCACAGATCATTTTTGCTTGAGCTTTATCAGATTTATTTATTGCTGCAGCGGACTTTTCTAACTCAGTGGCCTCATTTTTAACTTTGATTGTTGCTTGAGGGGACACCGAACCTATTTTTGCTGGTTTTATGTCTTCACTATAAATCTTTTTAACTTGATTATGCTCTGGTGGCTCTTGGCTGTAATGGGTAACGCCATGCTCATCAACCCAAGTATAGATTTCAGTCGCGTATATGTCGGTACTATATAAGCTAATAAACAATGCAAAAATCGACAGAACGACTAGAACGGAGTGAACGAAGATATTTTGATTATGTTTTTGGAGAACAGCGACAGTAACTGGAGCTAATAACATGCTTCACCTTCTATTGTTGTATTTATAAGTGAGTGACTTAGTGTTGTTTCAATTATCTTGAGTATTATTGCCATGCTAGCTCGATCATTAGATTAATAGCAAATGAAGACCCTTACCATGACATAGAGGCAGTCTTTGGTTTTAGTCAGTGAAGTACTCGCTCAAATGTAATCAGTTAAGGTGAACCATCAATTCCTGCACTAAGAGGAATGGGATTTGTTTGAAAACCATGCATTGTGAGCGTGGTTTGTTCAGTTAGGGGGTTAAATTGGATTTTATTATACTTTTCTTTAATTCTCCCTTGCGCTCCTCTACGATTTCCCTATAATGC